>JAFPYT010000276.1 GCA_017394445.1 Bacteroidales bacterium
TCCGTTGAGCGAAACAGTATAAAACACCTTGCCGCCGTTGCAATCAAAATCTACCTTCAATTTGCCGTCGGGCGAACTGGCTGTATAGTTTTGAGCGTTGGAAGCCATCCCAAATGAAAATGTTAGCAATAAAAATAGCAATCTTTTCATAATCAAGTTTTATTTTTAAATTATTGTAAATCAGCAAGTTTAACGCCAAGCACAAGAAAATCGTCGATTTGTTGGCGGTTGCCCTTCCACTTATCCATAGTTTTAGCCAGCACATCCTTTTGCTTTTCCATCGGTAGGTTTCGGTTGTTGAGAATCATCTCGCGAAAACGCTGAGTATTGAATTTCTCATTATTATCGCCGCCAAATTGATCAAGATAGCCGTCGGAAAACATATATATAGAGGTGTTGTCGTCGTACATAAAGTCGTAGCAGGTAAACTCAATCTGCATATCGGGACGCAACTGCCTCCCTCCTATTGAGTAGTAATTGGCTTTCAGTATTTTAAGTTTGTCGCCCTGCACCACATAGAGGTTGTTTTTTGCGCCGGCGAACTGAAAACGGTGAAGTTTGGCATCCACAGTGCATAGGCTCATATCCATACCGTCCTCGCTGTCGGAATCTTCGCTACTTTGATTAAGGGCAAGACGGATGCCTGTGTGGAGCATAGTGAGAATTACGTCGGGCTTAAACACGTGCTTGATATTCACAATCTCGTGCAAAAGAGTGTTGCCCACCATAGAGAGAAACGCGCCCGGTACACCGTGACCCGTGCAGTCGATAGCCGTTATCACATATTTATTCTCAAACTTAGAAAACCAATAGAAATCGCCGCTGACAATATCCTTGGGCTTAAAGTAGACAAACATCTGCGGCAGCCACTGTTTCAATTTGGATTCGGGCAGAAGAATGTTGTCTTGAATTTTTCGGGCGTAATTAATTGAGTCGGTAATCTCGCAGTTTTTCTGTTCAATAAGGTTTTTCTGCTGCTCAATCTCATTTTTTTGGAGTTGCAATTCGGTATTTATACGCTTGATTTTGCGGAGCATAAACATCAGTACCGCCACAAGCGACAGCACCAAAACACCTATCGTTATAATGAGAAACTCCTGCATTGTTACCGCTAAATAAATTATTCTTTGTCGGTTTTGCCGCCTAATTTTTGCAAAGCTGTGAGCACCTCTACAGGCAAACAGAAAATAATAGTGTTAGACTGATCGCTCGAAAGGTCGCTCAAAGTGGCAAGTGTGCGCAAGTGCATAGCACCAGGGGTTTCGCTCATAATCTTTGCAGCCTTGGCAAGACTGTTGGAGGCTTCGAGTTCGCCCTGAGCCTTAGTGATAACGGCAGTTTTTTCGCGTTCTGCCTCGGCAGCCACGGCAAGCGAACGTTTCATTTCGAGAGGCAAAGCCACATCTTTAAGTTCCACATTTTCAACAGTAATGCCCCAAGGGTCGGAAGCCTTGTCGATAATATCGCAAATCTGGGTGCTGATTTTGTCGCGTTCAGCAAGAAGTTCGTCGAGCGTTACTGAGCCAACTACATTACGCATAGTGGTTTGAGCGAGCTGACCAACAGCGTACATAAAGTTTTCAACTTCGAGTACTGCCTTGCTCGAATCAAATATTTTATAATACAACACTGCGTTGATTTGCACCGACACATTATCGCGAGTAATAGCCTCCTGAGCTGGCACGTCAACAGCCTTGGTACGCACATCCACTTTTCTAATTGATTCAATAACAGGAATTATCACTTTCCATCCCGGCTGTAGGATTTTTACAAATTTACCAAAACGAAATTTGATACCGCGTTCGTACTGATTAATCTGCTTGATTGTAGAAAAAAACAATACCACAGCCACAAAACAGAAAAACGCTACAATAAATAAATTGAAATCGCCCATAATTAATGATTTTAATTGTTTAACAATAATATTTTAGTTTTAGATTATAGTGCGAGACAAATTTACAAAAAAAAGTGATACAATAGCACGAAAAAAAAAATTTTATTCCTCGGTCATCACCCAAACATTTTAAATGATGCCGCTAAAAACATTCATTTAAACGCCTTTTTTACATTACCATAGCGCCACCGATAATGGCTCCCAAAACCACTTTGATTCCTTTGGCTACGAAGAAATATTTTTTGCTTTCGGCAAAGAGGGGGATTGCGCCGTGGCCGTCTTGTACTATGCAGTTGGCAAGGAGAATGCCGAGGGGAATGTTGCCGCCGATGTAGAGGGTAATGAATATAAGGTGCGGACCCGATTCGGGTATCAAGCCTATGGCAAGCGCGGCTATTAATATATATAAGGTGTTGCCGCTAACAAACGATTCCACATCCATATATTTGTTGAGCACAAAAATGGCTGCAAGTGCGGCAAATGTCCACAATGCAATTTTTACTAAGTGCTTTTTAATTACGTGATTGATGATATGCTCTTCTAAAAAATGGTCGGGTACGGTGGCTGCCACAAATAGCGACAACGCTGCCAGCACTATAAAAGTAATGGTTACAGGGTCGGCATCGTGATGGTGATTATCGTGGTGATGTTCTACAGTTTCGGTTTCTTGATGATGGATTTCGCCGTGGTTGTGATTGCTGTGGAGTATTCCTGTGGCAGCCATTACGCCAAAAGCGAGTATCGATACTATCAATATTATTCGTCGTGTTGATGGATGTTTTAATCCTTGCAGCGACGGGCGGAGGTTTGGCGTGTGGGTGTCGTGATGGTGGTGAATTTCAAAATGGTTTTCTTGTCCGCACGAATTTTTGTGCCGTTTGGTAACAAAAGCCGCTATGTATCCGCACGTTATGGCAAGCACTGCAAGTATACCCGCAATTATCAACGCCTGCTTAGGCATAAGGGTTAGCATAAAAAAAGCCTCATCGCCGGTGGTGGCTATCAGGTTGGCAATCAATGCTCCAAAGCCTATCACATCGTGGGTAAAGAGCGATACAGCGGTGTATGTGCCTATGCATCCGGGAATTAACCCAAGCACTGTGGCAATTACAATTTGCAAACCTTGGTGCTGACGCATAAAGCGGTTGACTGCTCCCTGAGTAAACACGTTGATGTACTCAATCACCATTATCATGGCGAGTACAAAGAAAGTGATAAGTATTGTTTGGACTAATACGTCGTTGATAAATTCTGACATTTTAACTTAAAAGAATTTCCACCATTTTTTGGATTTTTCTGCATTGCTTTCACCGCCTTCGATGGCATGATAAATTACGCCCCAAGAGGGAAGTCCACCGAGCGAGCGGTCGTCGATATAGATATCGGCATCAATTTTACGGCTATAATAGTTGTTGTCGTCTTCTTCGGGATAGTTGCGGTTAACAGCGTAAAGGTCGATACCGTTTTTTTGGCAAAAAGTTACAGCGGCTTCGAGTTCCTTACCTTCGCGGCAAGTCCACAAAATAAGGCGGTGCTTTTTGGCGAGCATTTGCAGTGTTTTAATAGCAAACGGACGCGGCTTGCCCACTTCGGGATATGCGTCTTCAACTATAGTACCGTCAAAATCTACAGCAATTTTCATTAGTTAATTTTTTTCTGAGGAGGTGAAACAATTTCGTTGCGCATAGTAATTATTTTGCTGCAAATGTCATTGTAAAGCTGAGGATCGATGTCTTTGTCGATAATTTTTTCGTAGATGGTTTTAAGATTATTGAGTTTCCAAATCATCAGCTTAATATCCATATTATAATAAAAGGCGGTGCTCTCTATCATTACCTCGTAAAGGTAGCTGATGAGATTGAGCAAACCTTGTTTTTGATTGATAATCTGGGTTTTGGTAGCGGCGAGGTCGTTAGATTTGATAGTAAGATAAAGACTTTCGATATAGCTGCTGTAAATAACAAAAGGCAGAATATTGTTTTTCCCATTTTCATCGAGAAAGTTGCACGCCTCCCAATACGAGTTAGAAGCTATCGACGAAAGAGAGTCGGCACATTCGATATTGTTTTCAAAACGGTCGATATAAGAGCGGTCGAAACCTGCTGATACATTGAGGTTTTCGGCAATAGATTGTGAACAATTAAAATAATCCATCACAGCCTGTTGTTTGTTGTAAACGGCGCAGTAGGCAAGGTCGGCGCTATAAAGACCGAGAGCTGCAGCCTGTTCGGTTTCTTTGGTATACTTTGCACCGTTGTCGGGGTTATTGAGTATGTCGGGGTTAAACGGAATACTCTCGTCCACAAGATAAGTGAATAGGTCCACAGGTAGCGGAATGTCGTATTTGGTGTAAGTAACCTTTTGCTGTTCCTTGTCGGTATGGTTGCCGCCTTGGTATTTGTAACCGCTTCCGCCACAGCCAATAAGGGTGGTAGCAATCACAAACATTATTACAATCGTAGATTTTCTCATAGTATGGTATTTTTTATTGTTCCTTGTTGTGGTAAAAAATTTTGCAAATATAAAAATTTTATACGTCAAAAAATCTTTTTTTATCTACTTAATGTTTTAACTTTGTAAAAAAAAATGGTAAACTCAATTGCATTCATCTATTCAGACCAAATTGATATCAACAACGGCACAGTGCTGCGCGAAATCATAAGCCATATAGAGCAAAAATATATGGCATTCTGTTTCAAAAGAATACAACTGATTTCGGAAAACGATTTTGTGGCAACTCTCGAACGCACCATTGGTATCAATATGGCTGCGGGCATTTATTCTTATTATTGCAAAACCGATGGCAGCGTGGTGCGCCTGCAAGATTACACTTTGGGCTCGGCTCTGCGCGATGGCTTTGATTTTGGCGGTATGGTGGTGGTAAAATCTGAATGTGCCATAAATGCGGCTATGGAGGTGAATCCCTCTTTAAAAAAGGCTGCGTTTTACGATTTTCTGCTTCGTCTTATTCCTATGGGCGGAGTTAAGATTGTGCCTGAGCCACTGTATATTATGCCCGACGATAAGGATCACGATTTTGAAACCAAGAATTT
The DNA here is from genome assembly GCA_017394445.1 of Bacteroidales bacterium. Lineage (GTDB taxonomy): Bacteria > Bacteroidota > Bacteroidia > Bacteroidales > UBA3824 > UBA3824. The sequence goes on from JAFPYT010000276.1 coordinate 4,948, forward strand.
CGCATACGTAGACCCTCGCAACCGTGAATATCAGCAAGAGTGCGAAACTGTTTTTAAAGTGGTTTTGGAGGATATGGGGGCTTTGCTGCCCGTAATCAACAAGGTGCCAGATGATTTTAATAAAGAGGTTAATAAATTTAAAAACCTTGTGTCGGTGATTATTCCCGTTAAAAACCGCGAATCCACTATTGAGACCGCTCTGCGCAGTGCATCTGAACAGAAAACCGATTTTCCTTATAATATTATTGTAGTAGATAATCACAGCACCGACCATACTCCCGATGTAATTGCCAAAATGCAAGGACTTTATCCTAACAAAATTATTCGCATAGTGCCTGATAACAATGGGTTTGGCATAGGTGGCTGTTGGAATCTTGCCATCGACCATCCTGAGTGCGGAGCGTTTGCCGTTCAATTAGATAGCGACGACGGATATTCTAACGAAAATGTGCTGCAAACCATAGCCGACAAATTCCGCAAGGAGAAATGCGCTATGCTTGTGGGGTCGTACCAATTGACCAACGCTGATTTTGAGCCGCTCGATGTGCCGCCGATTACACACAGCGAGTACACTCCCGAAAATGGTCACAACAATCTTTTGCGTGTTAACGGTGTGGGTGCGCCACGATGCTTTTTTACGCCTGTGATTCGCCAAATACGCTTTCCCAATGTAAGTTACGGCGAAGATTACGCTGTGGCTCTGCGCATTTCGGGCGAATACAAGGTGTCGCGCATTTTTGATGTGCTTTACAATTGTCGCCGTTGGAGTGGAAATTCTGATGCCAATCCATCGCACGAGGCTCAGATCAGAAACAATTATGTAAAAGACCTTTTCCGCGAGCGTGAACTTTCGCGCCGATACACTATAATTAATTATCCAAATGAAATATGATTGAGATAGATTCATTAATACACCGTCAGTTAGAGGCATCGCCAATGTTTGCCAATAACTTCAAAAATATGTATTCGTCGGAACTCCGCGAGGTTAGGTTCGATGGATTTTCGTATACTTTGCAAATGAATCCTGCCCGCATACAGAGTGCCACAGCCGATATTACCAAAAAACCCGACGCCAACCGTTGCTTTCTATGCAGCGGAAATCTTATCGAAGGTCAGTTTGCCGAAGATTACACATTAGCTTTTTTGATAGCGGTAAATCCATTTCCCCTTGCCGAAAATCATATTACAATAATATCTAAGCTGCACCAACCACAGGGCATTATCAAGATTGTAGACTCGTTTGTAAAAATGGCAGACGATATGCCCGACTATGCTGTATTTTACAATGGTCCCAAATGTGGAGCTTCAGCACCGTTTCATTTGCATTTTCAGGCTCTGAAAGCAGATGCCTTACCAGTTTATAATCAAATAGAATCGCTGAAAACCAAAGCGATACAACGCTCTATTTATTCGGGTGCGCTGATTCACAAAATTGATGACGGCACAAGGCGGTTTGTATTAATTGAGGCCGACAATGCTTTTCAGGCTCAATATTATATAGAGAGGGTTTTGCACGAGGTAAATATGCTATACGGCACTACTGAGCCAGAGGTGAATGTGGGTATTGTTTTGCGCGATGGCTATTATACCATAACTATTTTCCCTCGCGAAAAACACCGTCCCGAGGAGTATTTCCGCACCGAAAACCGCATTCTATGCAGTCCAGGATATGCCGATCTCGCTGGTCTAATTCCCGTTTGCCTTCGCGAAAACTTTTATTCTATTACCGACAACGACATCCGCAGCATTATGCGTCAGGTGTGTATTTCGCAAGAAAGATTTGCGGCTTTGAATATTTCGTAGTTTTTTTTTATTTTTGCAAAAAAAATACAGTTATGTACCAATATCCAATACAAAAATCAGTTTTAGACCAAAAAATATCCGCGCTCGGCGTTGCCGATTCTACCAAAATGTCAATACGCGAGACCGTGCGTCTCGCCAATATGCTTGAACAAGAGACTGGCGAAAAGTTCGTCCGCTTAGAGATGGGCGTTCCCGGATTGAAACCTCCGCAAATTGCCCTCGATGCAGAACGCGAAGCTGCAGAAAAAGGTCTCTGCGCCATTTATCCTCCTGTTGATGGTGTTCCAGCATTGAAAGAGGCTGCCGCAAGGTTTGCCAAATGCTTTATCAATGTGGACGTTCCCGCTAAAAACTGCCTTGCCACCACTGGTAGTATGCAGGCTTGTTTTGCATCGTTTATGGTTGCTAACCGCACCGACAAAAAACGTGGCAAAACTCTCTTCATCGACCCCGGTTTCCCTGTAAACAAGGCTCAGTTGCGTGTGCTCGGTATGCAGTACGAAACTTTTGACGTGTACGACTTCCGTGGCGACAAACTCGCAGCCAAACTTGAATCGTATTTAAAGAAGGGCGACATTAGTACCATACTTTATTCAAGTCCCAACAACCCTGCGTGGATTAATTTTACCGAAGAGGAACTCAAAACTATCGGTACACTCGCTACAAAATACGATGTTATTGTAATGGAAGACCTCGCATATTTTGGTATGGACTTCCGTCGCGATATTTCTAAGCCGGGCGTTGCGCCGTTTAATCCCACTGTGGCAAAATATACCGACAACTGGATTATTATGCTTTCGGGCAGCAAGAGTTTTAGTTATGCAGGTCAGCGTATCGCAGTTATGATGGTTAGTCCGGCAATTTTCGACCGCCGCTATCCCGACCTCAAAGCATATTTCGGCAACGACAATTTTGGTCACGCTATGATTTTCGACGCTCTTTATACTTTGTCAACAGGCACTACACATACTCCTCAATATGGATTTGCTGCAATGCTTAATGCTTGCTGCGACGGCACTTACAATTTTGTGGAGCCCATCAAGGAGTACGCCCGCCGTGCCAACATTCTCAAAAAGGCATTTTTCAACAATGGTTTTGTACCTGTTTACGACAAAGACGGCGACGAGGATATAGCAGACGGTTTTTATTTCACCGTTAACTACCCTGGAATGAGTAGCGGCGAGGTGGTAAAAAATCTTTTGATGTTTGGCATCTCGGCAGTGGGACTCAATATCTGTGGTTCGTGTCACGATGGTATCCGCGTATGTGTGTCGCAACTTGGCGACGAGGCACTTGCCAACGCCGAAGCACGCATCAAGGCTTTCAACGCCTATTTCAAGAAGTAATTTAAAAATGCGTCTATATATAAAAGGTGAGGCTGTCCAAAAAGTCAACAAAACGCTTTTTTGACAGTCTCTTTTTTTATTCTTGAGATAATAAACATCAAGAGCCTTTGGCTCGACGCAAACTCGGTAGCCACATCATCAAAAATACGCGACACCATAGTGATAAAAGAAAAATTTGACTATCTTTACACCGAAAACATATCACAAAACGGACAAGTTCTGGGCATCAAAGAATACCGAGCCACGGGCGGCAACAAAGCCCTCCTAAAAGTTATGAACATTGGGAAGGATTGTCGGACGGAGGAGAAGTGTTGTGGGAAGGAATTAATACAGGTCTGACCTTTGACTTCTTAGGTGCTGTTGATGGTGGATTCAATTTCTCTAAAGAAAAATCTAAATTGATTAATCTTAATTTTATATTTGAAAATTATAACAATGAGAGAAGATAGGATTACTCGTTTATTAAAACTATTATGTCTTATAGCGACAATTGTGTTAGTAATGTTTGTCTATTTTAAAGAACGAAAAGAAGAGTTCTTATTTTGCCAACATTGTCGCATCGTAAAAGAATTAGAAATACACGGCATTGTTTCGGCTATAGATAATCCTAAAAAAGGATGCGGAATAATAATATTCAACAATGGATTAATATTATCTGATACTTATACTGTTATTTCTGTAGATGAATATTTTGCTCCAGGCGATAGCATTTTTAAGCCTTCAGGACAATTTAAGTATTATATTTATAAAAATGGGAATAAAGATAATTGTATTATTTTGGAAAGAGAGTATGATTGTGGATGTGAGTGTAATGATAGCATTTATTATAATAAAATAAAGGCATTACAGATAAATTCTATTGTTAAGGATATGTGGCCATTACATTTTAAAAACGATTATGTCTTGATATTTGAAAACAATTTTCACTTATATAGAAATTATACAGGAGAAAATATTGAAGAATATGTCGCTATCGGCGATAGCATCTACAAACCAAGTGGTTTATTTAAATATTATATCTATAAACAGGGAAACAAAGATAATCCAGTAATAGTGGAAGGCGATTGTGGATGTGATGATTGACGCATATAATTTTTTACAAGAACACCCCCTCAAACTAATAACGAGCAAACACAACACACATAGCAATATAAAAAATGTTTTCAACACTTTTATTGGATATCAATAAAACCTTGACAAACAGAATATTGTACAAAAACAAAAGACCCCTTCAAAAAGCGGGTGTCCCTCGGTATTGTATATATGGCAAGGAGAGTTTCCGTGGCAGAAAACACACATTAATTTGTATTAGTTCCATTCGCCAAATTATAATTCAACTTGTTGATTTATAATTTTTTTGTAAATAAAGGTTTTTCGTTTTATTCGTTTAATTCGTTGTTAAAAAGAAGATACCAAAATAAGCAACCAACTCCCCCTCGCCGAAATAGAAAGGTTGTAATCTTTGCTTCCCTTCATTCTCTGTTTTAAAAAAAAGAAAAGGATTTGACTAATTATTATTGGATAAAAAAAACAAGGAAGTGTCAATTATTATTTGACACTTCCTTGTTTTTTTGCGGTGATGTGGACTTTTTGAACAGCCCTTTTTCAGCAATATATCATCTATTACAATGAGTTAGCTATGTTGGTTCTAAAAGCTTCCACTGCTTTTACAATATCAGCCATTTGTTCGTCGGTAACTGTAATTTGAGTATAAGCGCCCTGAGTGGTAAGTTGCTGACCGTCAACTATCTCTGTTTTATCTTCGCCATCAAACGATTCTATTTTAACCGGCTCAAAAACAGTGGTAAGGTCTTTAAGACCAGCCACCATTTTAGCATATTCGGGGTCGTTGCCCATAAATTTGATAAGGATAGCCATAAGGTCGGTGAGAATGTTTTTTTGACTTGCGATATGCTCTTTCATTCTCTTATTGTCTTTGATGGAGTAAACCTCGCAAGCAAGATAAAGGCTCTCTACCCAAACGCCAGTAACCAGCAGAGCCGAAATATTGCTGCGGTCGTTTTGACGGAGATAAGCATCCATCTGAAAGTAACTTTGAACGCTTGTGATAAGCAAAGAGTCTAAGTTGTTGCTACTTGTTGCAATGCGTTTGAGAGCGGCGAAATCAAAAAACTGACCAATCTGCAACTGTTCGCTGAGTTTGCGTATAGCCACAAGGTACTGAATAACATCGCTTGTTTTGTTGTAAACATTGAGATAACCAAGGTCGGCACAATATACACCAAGACCGAGAGCTTTTTTAAACGATGTTTCAAAATTGTCGGCATAATCGGCATTAAAAAGATATTTAGGAGTGTAAGGCACTTTCATATCTTGAATAATAGCCGACACCTCAACAGGCGATGGGAAACTTTGAATCATTTCGCCAACGTCGCCAATGCTTACGGCCTTGTATTTGTTGATAAAAGCTTCGTCGAGACCGTACTTAGAATAATCAAGTTTAGTTTCGGCTTCGGGATTGTACTGAATAGGTTCGTCAGTGTTTGTGTTGTTTTGCTCTCCGCTGCCTGAGCCGCCGCCGCACGACATCATTGTTGCAGCCGATAACATGAGAGCCATTGCAAATATCTTTTTGTATTTCATAATGCAAAGTGATATAGTTTTAAAATATACGTTTTCAATTGAAAACAAAGATACGGTTTTTTTTTTAAAAAATCTATTATTGAACTTTTTTTTTAAAAAAAATATTACTTTTACAATCCATTTGTCAAAAGATTATTCTCCTTATGAAGTGTATAGTAATTGATTACGATACCTCGGCACTAAAAATGCTGTGTAATACCATTGCCGCAATAGATGGTATCGAGCTGGTATCATTTTTTAGAACCACCACTCGGGCGCAACGCTATTTGCAAACCCGCACCGATATCGATTTAATTTTTGTGGAGCTTGATATGAGCACCCTTACAGGCCTGCAATTTGTAAAAACACTTGTAAATCCGCCAATTATAGTATTCACCACTGCCGACACTTCATATCCTATTAATAATATAAAGGTGAATTATGCCGCGGTGCTTTATAAACCTTACACCGACAAAGCCATCCGCCGATCGATAACACAAGTGCGCGAATTTGAAAAAATGTGTCGCGAAGATTTGCTCACCAACAAAAAATATGTCAACAACAACCGCTACATGTTTGTAAAAAGCGAATACAAGGTGGTGCGCATCAATTTCGACGACATTCTTTTTATCGAGAGCATGCGCGAATATGTTAGATTCCATCTCGAAGACGGTAGCAGTGTAATGAGTTTGTTGTCGATTAGGCGAATCGAAAACTATCTGCCACCGATGCGTTTTATGCGCGTTCATCGAAGCTATATTGTCAACCTCGATAAAATTAATTTGATAGAGCGGTTTAAGATTGTTTTTAATGATAATTTGGTAGTACCCATCAGCGATCAGTTTAAAGATAAGTTTCAAGAATTTTTGGATAAAAGTTTTGCAGTTTAAAAAAAATAAAAAATTTTTTGTCATTGCTATTGACTTTTTAAAATTTAATCCCTACCTTTACCAAACTAAGATTAAATTAAAAACCTATTATTTATGGCAATGCAAAACTCAAGTCCAATTCCGCCACGCAGCCTAGCCGAATGGTCGAAGCTGATAACAGGTGAAATACAGCACGAGTTTAAAAATTACGTGCTACAGCTCCGAATATATCAAATTCGGAAAGACATCGAACACGGTCGCACAACTGTTGAACGTTCGGTTGATAGCCTTTACGAATTATGTATGAAATATCAACTCGCAGTAGCTCAAGATTGTAAAGAAATTTTTAAAGTGTGGTAGCAGTATGGAAAACAAATTATATTCAAAACAAGAAGTAATCGACTTTATTAATAATGGTCGTGTAATGTTGCTCACAGGCAGCGACAAAGCCTTGGCAGGATTACCCAAAGGCAATTGGATTGGTGGAGCATCGCCCTACTTTGTGGATTCCATCGGGAAACTTGACGAAGAAAAAATCTTTGTAGACGACTTTACATTGGTGGCACAAAACTGCAAATTGGCTGTTTACGACGAAAAAGATATTCAAGACATCGCCAAAAACGGATACAAAAACGGTTTTGTAGTGGTAACTCTGCCAATTGATTCGCAGGTATACTACACTTTTGCCAACAATGCCCTATCGTACGATAATATGTTTGATAATCCTGTGGTTGGATATGTGGCTTCTACCAAATTTGAAGATTACGGCAAAGCTTCGGCATACACCGCTATCGGAAAAGATGGCAATCTTACCAACAAATTGGCTGCGGTGCTTTATGTAGAACTTCCAGATTATCTTTCTGCACGTGCCGAAATAGAAAACTTTGATACTATCGACACCAAGTCGCCAAAATTAGTATTTCCAAAAACAGGATTTGTGCAGTCGGATTGCACTATCGACGGCAAACCGGGCAACATAGCCGACTTTTTTGAAAACACAATCAAACCTCGTCTTGGCGGTTATACTCAGATGATTACATCGCAAAACGGCGCGCTCATCAACCGCGACATAAAGATTGTAGACCCCAAGAAAGGCGAAGTAACATTCTTCTCGCCTGTAATTGCCGAAGACGAATATTACCTTGTAGACAGCAGTGCCGATTACCTTTCGATCTTCAACAGTTCGCTCGGTTCAAAAAGAAGCGATGTGCTCTCGTGTTTTTCGTGCATCTCGTATTTCTTTGGTGGCAAGTTTGAAGGCAAGAGCGTTTGCAAAAACGGTGTTTACACCTTCGGCGAAATTGGTTATCAATTGCTTAACAAAACAATCGTTACGCTCGAAATCGACAAAGTGAAATAAACTCTCTCTTTATTTTATATCCCTCTGTTTTTTTAGCGTCTGCCTGTTTTTGGGCAGACGTTTTTTTTTGTGTCCGCTGTTTTTGGGGGAAAACCGTTTTGTGTTTGTCTTTATAACAAAGCACTCTGATTACAAACTATTAAAACATTATGGCTATGAAAAATTTACTATTAATCCTTATTGTGTGGGTAATAACTCAAACCTCAGCTCTGGCGCAATCATCAATAGAAGCGCAATTGCTCGAAAACTGCAAAAAAGAGCTCACCGACATATCTGCCAAAAAGGTTGATATTCACGACATTGCCTTTAATCACGACGGACACTGGCTGATACTTTACGGCGACATCGGTTACAGTTACAGCTATATACCGTCACCACTCGAAAACTTGCTTACAAAACTCAACTCTGCCGAAACCACTATCAACAAGGCAATTATGCTTAGCGACACTTCGTGGGCATTGGTTTACAACGGCAAAGAATACACAGCGCAGTCGTTGCCGACAGACATCGCTACCGACATTGCCACAGCACAAAAAAAACAAAAAAATCTTCGCTGCATTGCCTACAAAAACGGCGAAAGGCTTACTGTGTATGGCACTAACGGATTTATAGCCAATGGATTGCCTCAAAAAATGGTAGCCAAACTTGCACAACTCAACAAAAAGAAAGCCCCCATACGCGAATCGGCATTTTATGGCACCGACGGATGGGTATTGCTCTACGGCCGCACAGGAATGGCATTTCAAGGCATCCCCGACGACCTCTCTGCCTTGCTGCAAAAATTGGGCAAAAAAGGCACGGTAGTAAATCTTGTGCGTTTCTTTGGCGACAAATGGGTGGTGGTGTATGATGGATATAAAGTGGAGAGTAATATTTAAAGGTGCGTAAACAAAAAAAACGTTAAAAATCTTATTTTTTAAAACCAATTGTTTATATTTGCGCATTATTAACGTAAAAAGAATTACTATGGGACTTCCACGTTTTTTCCCTGAAATGAAAATACATGAGTTTGAGTATATTCCGCGATATTACGACCCAAGGAAAGAGGATCTTAAAATACGCCGCGCACGTATACGCAAAGAACTCGGCAAAGATGTAGACGAAGAAGAAGATACACGCATTCTTCAGCACGGAACATTCCGTCGGATGTACGAGCGTCGCAAAAGCGACCTCAAACAAGCCAACCGTCGCCGTACTGTATTGTTTGTAATACTTATGGTAGGCGCATATTTTGCTAATCAATATTTTCATTTTATTTAGGCTGATTATACGCAATGGCTGATGTTATTAGACTAATGTCTGACGCGCTTGCCAATCAAATTGCGGCAGGTGAAGTTATTCAGCGTCCGGCTTCGGTGGTTAAAGAATTGGTAGAAAACTCGGTAGATGCCGGCGCCGACGAAATAACCGTAAACATCAAAGATGCGGGTCGTACGCTTGTGCAAGTAATCGACAACGGTTGCGGCATGAGCCCTTCTGATGCGCGTATGAGTTTTGAACGTCATGCCACTTCCAAAATATACACCTCCGACGACCTTTTTTGCATTTGCACAAAGGGATTCCGAGGCGAGGCTCTTGCTTCGATTGCAGCTGTGGCTGAGGTAGAACTGAAAACCCGCCGCGAAGAAGATTCTATTGGCACTCAAATAATTATCAACGGTTCTCAGTTTGTTGGGCAAAATCCCGTTAGCACAAATGTGGGAACAAATTTTAGCGTTAAAAATCTGTTTTTTAACGTGCCGGCTCGTCGCAAGTTTTTAAAAGCCAACAGCACCGAATTGCAGCATATTATTGCTGAGTTTCAACGCATTGTGCTAACTCATCCGGCGATAAGTTTTTCGCTTTATCACAACGGAACTCTTATTTACAATCTTCCGCAAAGCAATATAAAACAGAGAATTATCAATGTATTTGGCAAAAATCTCAATCAAGAATTAATTCCGGTTGAAATTGATACGTCGATAGTTAAGATTACAGGATTTACCGGCAAACCCACCGCTACAAAAAAACGCAGCGACAAGGAGTATTTCTTTGTCAACAACCGCTTTATGAAAAGTCAGTATTTTCACAAGGCTGTGGCTTTGGCCTACGAAAATCTTGTGCGTCCCGACTGCATTCCGCCTTATTTTCTATATTTTGAGGTAGACCCTCATAGTATTGATGTAAACGTGCATCCCACCAAAACCGAGATAAATTTTGAAAACGGTTCGGATGTGTTCCGTTTGTTGCAGGCTGGCATTAGAGAAACCCTCTCAAAAAGCAACGTGGCTCCGGCTATCGACTTTGATTCTGAAAGCGACGACATCGAAGTGCCCTATTTCCCAAAAGATGCGCCCATACCGCCTATGCCAAAGGTAAATTTCAATCCGTTTTACAATCCGTTTGAAACCAATCAGAGCAGTAGTTCGGGCGGCTATCAGCAACACAACGACGACGGAGAGCGTCAACGCCACAATATCGACAATTGGCAGCAGTTGTATTCTGGTAATGAATCTCTTACCGAAGACCTCTCGTTTGCCTCGCACGAAAGTTCTTTTGCCCCCAAGGTAGAAAACCGTTTGATTCAGATTAAAAACAAATATATTGTTAGCCCCTCAAAATCGGGCATTATGATAATAGACCAACGCCGCGCCCACAAACGTGTGCTTTATCAAAAGTATATCGAAAAAGTGGATGCCAATGTGGATTCGGTGCAGACTCTGCTTTATCCCATTACGCTAAACCTTGATGTTACAAGTTTTGCAATGGCGTTTGATATTCGCGACGAGTTTCAGGTGGTGGGTTTTGATATCGAATTTAACGAAGATAATAGCATTGTAATCAATGGAATTCCGCCATTTCTATCAGAAGATTCTGCCACCGAGGTGATTAACGATATTATCGACAGCTACAAAGAGGGGCACGGCAACGTGTCTACCTCTATCAAAGATATATTGGCAATAGCCGCTGCCAACCGCGAAGTGATACCCTACGGCAAAGCACTTTCGCCCGAAGAGATGCGGCAACTTATTGATTCGCTTTTTGCCACCAACGAGCCTAATTTTTCGCCCGAAGGAGAACCCGTGATTGTGATTGTGGGTTTGGACGAGATAGAAAAGCGGTTCTCATAATTTATTAATTTTTAAACAAATGCCACAATTAACTCGCGGAGCCAAGTTTTTGTTGATTGCTAATGTAGCAATGTTTGTGATTACATGGCTGTTGCAATATATGCAGGGTGTCGACCTTACTGACTATCTGGCACTCTATTTTGTCAAGTCTGATCATTTTAGACCATATCAGTATTTCACCTACATGTTTATGCACGGTGGATTGTTTCACCTGTTTTTTAACATGTATGCCTTGTTTTTGTTTGGCACTGTAATCGAAAGCGTATGGGGCACCAAGCGGTTTATGTTTTATTATTTTGTAACAGGTTTGGGAGCAGCCGTGGTTAATACTGTGGTTAATTATTTTCAGTTTGCGCCATTGCTCGAAGCATACAACAGCTTTATGCTGAATCCTACAGCAAGTGGGTTGGAAGCCATAGCGCAAAAGAGCGACGGTTTTAATCTTGCCGCTGTTTACGAAATTATTGATCATTGGAATTCGGTTGTGGGCGATCCTGAATCGTTAGATTATATCAAATCGCAGGTAACCACAATTGTTAACAATGTTTCGTCGGCACCTATGCTTGGAGCGTCGGGAGCTGTGTTTGGACTTCTATTAGCTTTTGCAATGATGTTTCCCGATATGAAATTGCAGATTATTTTTATACCCATTGGCATCAAGGCTAAATATTTTGTGCTTATTTACGGACTTGCCGAATTGTTTTTTGGTGTCAACAATTTCAGCGGCGACAATATTGCCCATTGGGCTCACCTCGGAGGCCTTGTGGCAGGCATTATTTTAATGCTAATATGGAAACGGTATCCGGGCAACAAATTTTTTAACACTTAGATTATTATGAACAATTTAAAATCTATTGCAGCCCGCAGCATGGCTACAAAATTGATTGCTGCAAATGTGGTGGTGTATTTGTTGGTGTTAGTGGCATCGCTTGTCAATTTTCTTATGGCATCACCTTTTGATATCGAAGGCACTGTAATTGAATACTTTTCAGTGCCCGCAAGTTTATCAAAATTAGCCACACTTTTTTGGACACCTTTTACATATATGTTTTTGCATACATCGTTTTGGCATATTTTGGGCAATATGCTCTGGCTATACTTTTTGGGTGTAGTTTTTTTAAATGTGTTTGACGGACGAAGAATGTTGGCGGTATATATACTTGGTGGATTGAGCGGTGCATTGTTTTATGTGGCTGCCTACAATCTGTTTCCCGCATTTGAATCTGCTCTTCCGGTTTCGTCGGCATTGGGAGCAAGCGCGGCTGTTTCGGCTATAGTGATTGCGGTGTGTGTTTACAAGCCACACGAAAAACTCTATTTTTTTGGTATTCTGCCTATTGAATTAAAATGGCTCGGCATATTGTATGTGCTTTTCGACTTGTTTCAGATAGTGGGCAACAACCCTGGCGGACATATTTCGCATCTTGGCGGAGCTGCTTTTGGTGCAGCTTTTGCATTGTGCTTAAAAAATGGTAAAGATATTACCCAATGGTTTTGCTCTTTAACTGATAGTTTGGTTTCGTTGTTTGGTAATACATCTTCGCCAAAACGTCCAAAAATGAAAGTTAGCTACACTAATAAGGGACAAAATGTGGAATACACCGAAGCTACAACAGTATCTGACGAAGAATTTAATCGCCGCAAACACGACGAAAACGAAAAAATAGACCGCATTCTCGAAAAAATATCAAAAAGCGGCTACGACAACCTTACCAAAGAGGAAAAAGAGTTTCTTTTTAGGGCAAGCCGCAAATAGAGTTTTACTATGTGCAGATGGTTTTGTATAATATTGATATTATGTAATTTAACAGTTTCAGCTCAAACTACTACCAATAATTTTGCTGCAACTCACCTTACTGTAGACCTAATAGAAGAAACCGATGTAATCTATTCAAAGGGTTATAAAACCGCTTTAAACATATCTGATTATGATTTTGAAAATCCATCAATGCAGGTTGCCGAAATCAACACCACGCGTCCGCATTTTGGATGGCAGGTTACATCTAAAAAAAATGGATTTTATCAAACAGCTTACCGTCTGTTGGTAGCCACTTCGCCATCGCTTTTGCACGAAGGCAGTGCCGATGTGTGGGATAGCGACGAGGTTGCCGATAGTAGTTGCACAGGTATTGAATATCGCGGACGAGCATTAACCCCTTGTGCCATATATTATTATACTGTAAAAATATTCGACCAAAAACATCGTTGTTCGGCATACGCTGCGCCCAAGGGGTTTGCAGTTTCGCCCGAACCCGACGAGGCTTCAGCTTCGTTGCCGTTGCAAAAAACAGAGCAAATGCCCATTTTGATCACTCATCCCAATAGGTCGTTGATGCTTGATTTTGGCAAAGATGCTTTTTCGCAAATACGTTTCCATTTTTCTAATGTTACACCAAATCAACCAATTACGGTGCGTCTTGGCGAAATGTCAGATAGTTGCGGAGTAAATACACGTCCCGGAGGAGCAAGGCGTTATGCTGTGTATCATTTTACGCTCGATTCGGCTGGCGATTATTCGTTTGTGCTACGCAAAGACAAGCGCAACACCAATCCAAACGACAATGAAAGCGGTGTTTCGCCCATTTTTATGCCAAGGTATATCGGCGAAGTTTTTCCGTTTAGATATTGTCAAATAGTGGGTTACAACGGTGCGTTTCTGTATCGCGATGCCATAAGGTCGAGTGTGCATTATCCATTCAACGATGATGCGTCAGATTTTTCGTCGTCGGATACGGTGCTCAACCAATTGTGGAACCTTTGCAAACACTCTATGAAAGCCACATCGTTTTGTGGAATGTTTGTTGACGGCGACCGTGAGCGTATTCCCTACGCATCGTCGGCTTTGATTAATCAGCTGAGCTACTACGCTACCGATAATCATTATTCTATTGCACGCGCCACTGTGGAGCATATTATCAATAATCCCACAAATCATACCGAGGATATACTCCTAACCCTTTTTCTTGCTTGGAACGATTATCTTTACTCTGGCGACGATTTTATTCTAAAAAAATATTATCCGCAACTCAAGGATAAGACCTTGATGTTTTTGCGCGAAGAAAACGGCCTGATTTATAGTGGAAAAGGCATTACTGGTATCGATAATTTTCAAAAAATTGGTTTTAGAGGAAGCTCAATTTCCGACCTTATCGATATGCCCGACAAAAGTGTTGTTTACGAGCGTGGCAAATGCAATACCGTTGCCAATATATTTCATTACAAAGCACTTATGCTGCTTGCCGACATTGCCACAGCTATTGGAAACAAGTTTGACGCCGACAATTACAAATCGTTAGCAAGAGAAACTCGCAATTCGATAAACACCATGTTGACAGATAGTTGTGGTATCTATGTAGACGCACTCGAAAGTAGCAACCGTTCGCTATTGGCAAATGCTATAGCTCTCAATTATGGCGTGCCCGACGATGTTAACCGGGGCATTGTTAGAAACTATGTGCTTAATGGCGGAATGGATTGTAGCGTTTATGGAGCACAGTTTTTGTTAGAAACCCTTTTTGACAATAGCATGGAGGGATATGGATTTAGGTTGCTTACCGATACCTCGTCAAGGAGTTTTTACAATATGGTAAGTTCGGGCAGCACCATTACCACCGAGGCTTGGAACAACGAATGTAAAACCGATCAAGGCTGGAATTGTGCGTGCGGAGCATCACCCGCCAACATTATTGTGCGCAAAATTATGGGTGTAGAGCCATTATCTGCTGGATTTGCCACAGTATCGATAGCACCCAAACCGGCATCGTTGCGCAATGCCACACTACAAGTGCCAACACCACGCGGCGCAATCAAGGTGAAATTTACCAACGAAGGCAAAAAGTTTGATATGCATTTAGAAATACCGCCCAACTGCCGTGCACGTGTGCGATTGCCTTATAGCAAAAATTGTGTGTGGGTAGGTAGCGGCAAACATCATTTTTCGGAATCGCGCTATTCAAAAATGTAATGATTATCGCGAGGCAGGTTAATATTTAAATCAATAATGCTAAAAGCGTCGTTAATATCCTCTAACACAAGATATTCGTATTTTGAATAATCATCTTTGGTGCTGTTGATAATCACAATTTTACCAGCTCCAAAGTTTTCAGCAGCTTTTATGCCGGCGGGCGAATCTTCAAACACCATTATCTCGTCGGGATTAAGAAACAACTGTTTGGCGGCTTTGTTAAAGATATCGGGTGCAGGTTTTCCGTTAAAAGTGTAATCGTTGTAGATAAATCTCCGTTTTGGAAACCATTTTTTTAAATCGTAACGCTCGTAGTAAAAATCGGCATTCACCTTGTCGCTACTTGTAGCCACGGCAATGGGGATAGCGCACGCATGGCAGTAGTTAAACATTGGGATAACGCCATCTTGCAACTGAAAATCGTTATTAATAATAAGGTGTCGGTAAATATCCTCCTTTTCGGCGGCAAGCGAGTTGATTTCGCTCTGCGAAAAATCGCGTTTAAAGATATATTTAAAGATTTCGGCATTGGTGCGACCATGCATATTGTCTCTTATCTCGCTATCCGACAACGAAATGCGATAACGTTGGAGAAAAATATTCCAAGCCTTGTTGTGATAAGGGGTATCCCACAACAGAGTACCATTAAAGTCGAATATTATACCTTTAATTCTTGACATATCTTATTATTTAACAAATTTCATAATGCAAATTTAGGGCAAAAGTACGAGTTTTTGCGCATAGTATCACAAATATTTTTTGTTTTACGCATTAAATTCGGTGAGAATATTTCCAAATTTTACAAATAGTTTTATATCTTTGCAACAAAAGAAGTTTAATTTACAACGATTATGGATTCAACATTAACAATGCCCATAGGCGCTCAGTTACTTGTTAATATCAACGACATATCTATGTTGAAGGATATTAAAAAGGCTATCAGTATGGTTAAAGGTGTGGTTTCTGTGAAAACTCAGAAACCCAAACCTTCGCTTTACGATCCCGAAACCGGAGAGTGCCTCAACGAAGAAACTATGAAAGTTATTGAAAATGTCCGCAGCGGCAAAGAACAGTGCACAACATACTCATCTTTTGAAGAATTTGAAAAATCTATGCGGGCATTATGAAACAGCCTTACGAAGTTACCAACACCAAACAATACGAGCGCGATGTTAAACTTGCCAAACGTAGAGGATTAGACATAGAACAGTTACTCAACGTAGTTAGGATGTTGCGCTTTGACGAAATTTTGCCCGAAAAATATCACAATCACCTTCTACATGGTGATTACAAGGGGTATTGGGAATGTCATATCAATCCAGATTGGTTGCTCCTTTACGAAAAAGATACAAAAATACGAATCATCTCACTGTACCGCACAGGCACTCATTCCGACATATTTGGAAATGGGAAAAAACGATAGTTATGCCATTCTGTCACGTACCAACTGTCAATTGTCAACTGTCAACTGTCAATTATCATCTGCCACATTGTCACTGCATTATCGCAAAATTATATAATTTTAACCAAAACCACCCTATTTCTTTTAATTTGGTACAACAAATGTTAACCCTTGTTAAACGGTGATACAACTTATTGTGCCGTGCATTATCTTTGCAATATCAAAATCGAATTTAAAACAACAAAAAACATAAATGGAGGAAAAAACCATGAAAGAACAGAACTTCACCCCTAAAACAGCATTGATAATATTCGCCATAGGATTGGCAGGTGGTTTAGGCGGATTTGCCATAGCAAACGCTCTCTCGCCCGAAAAGGAATCCGAAACCAAGGCAATAGTGCAGATGCCCGCCACTATGCCCACGCTTTTCGATACCAAAAGCAGCGTAGCCGAAAATATCAACTTTACCACCGCTGCCGAAAAATGTATCGACGGTGTGGTGCACGTTAAAACCAAATACGAGCAAAACGAGCAGCAGATCGACCCGTTTTTCCGCTACTTTTTTGGAATGCCCGATATGCAGGCGCAGCCTTCACAGGCATCCGGCTCTGGCGTTATTATATCTAAGGACGGCTACATCGTTACCAACAACCACGTGGTAGAAAACAGCTCGTCTATCGAAGTGGTTCTCAACGACCGCCGCTCGTTCGACGCCAAACTTATTGGTCGCGACCCTGCCACCGACCTCGCTCTTTTAAAAATCGACGCTCCCGACCTCACCGTTATCCCCTTTGGCAATAGCAACGACATCAAGGTGGGCGAATGGGTATTGGCTATTGGCAACCCCTTCAACCTGACATCCACAGTTACAGCCGGAATTGTTAGCGCCAAAGCACGCAACATCAACATTATCAACAATGCCCAAGGTTCGGTAGAATCGTTTATACAAACCGACGCAGCAGTTAACCCAGGCAACAGCGGCGGCGCACTCGTAAATACTGAGGGTCAATTAATTGGTATCAACACCGCCATTGCATCTCAAACAGGAAACTTTGCCGGATACGCATTTGCAGTACCTGTAAGCATTGTGCAGAAAGTTATCAGCGACCTTATGGAATACGGCACAGTACAACGTGCGCTCCTCGGCATCAACATCGGCGACGTTACTCAGGAGATAGCCGACGAAGCTGGTCTCGACAAAATCAAAGGCGTGTACGTTGGCCGCGTAGGTGAGAAATCGTCAGCCGAAGACGCAGGTATCAAAGAAAAAGACATTATTCTTTCGGTTGGCGGCAAAAAGACCAACAGCGTAGCCGAATTGCAAGAAGCTGTATCACAGTTCCGTCCCGGCGACAAGACCTCAATTGAATTTATCCACAACGGCAAAACTCAAACCGCCGAGATCACATTCAAAAACGCCGAAAACACAATGGAGATAAAGAAAGCCTCGTCGCTCGAAATGCTCGGTGCATCGTTTGAGGAACTCTCCAAAGACGACCTTAAAAAATACCATATTACCAACGGCGTACAAGTAGCCGAAATCAACAGCGGCAAACTTCTCAGCGCAGGAGTACGCAAAGGCTTCATCATCACCGAAATCAACGGCACAGCCATCACCTCCATCAGCGACATCCAACGTATGATAGAGAAAACCAAAGGCGGCGTCTTCATCGAAGGCAAATACCCCAACGGCAAAGCTGCATACTACGCATTTGGATTGTAGAGCACTGACAACACACATCACTCACCCCGAACATAAACGGCTGAGCCATTTATGTTCGAGGTTACAGAAATACCGTTTTCCAAACGACTACCAACCGTCTGGAAGACGGTATTTTTTTGTAAAAAAAACTCCAAATAATTTGCTTATTAATAAAGAGTTCTGTATATTTGGTACAAATTGAAAGTTGAACTTTCAATTTGTACCAAATTTATATATTATGCTGATAGATAGAATATTAACAAACATTTTTAATCAAAGGCAAATATCCCAATATTTTTATTAAAACAACTCGGCTGGAGTCTTTACTGCAATTTCGGAATGTTTAAAATCTTTAATATTTCGTGTAACAATCAAATCTGCCGATGCCGACTGTGCACAAAAATATTGAATAGCATCTTCAAAATCATTAAATACCGAGTAGAGCGCAAGTGTAACTATATCAGATGTTACCGGAATAATTTCAGTAATTTTTGAAAATTCTCTCAAAAGTTCCATTGCCTTATCTTTGCCTTTAATAGGCCGCACCAAATAAAACACAGTGGCAAACGACATTGCAGAGCAGCACAAGGTTACCTCTCCTCGGTCGGCAAGGTTAACAACCTGTGCGGCAGGCTCATAAAAATCGCCACGTTCAGTAAGGAAGTCAACAATAACGTTTGTATCTAAAAAAAACTTCATTTATATTTCTCGGACAAATAGTTGTAATATAATTCCTTTTCGTTGTACTCTGTCGGGAGTTCAATCTTAACGCTCATATTTTTAACCCTATCAGAAAGAGGGCTGCGTTTAAACTTTATATCCGACGCATCAACAACGCGATTATCTTTTTTTGACTTACCGTTAGCAAACATATTTAATATATTAACTACCGACACAAGTATATCCATACTACCACGGTCGGATGTATCCAGCGAATCGATAAGATTTTTTGCCGATGTTTTTAATTCTGTTGTGCTCATTGTATAATGATTTTATGTGCAAATAAAAGTGTTTTTGTTGTGTTAACCAAATTTTTCATTCAATAATTTCGCAGTATCAATAAACATTATTTCCATTTTCAATTTCTCTATTCAAAAAATAAATTATAATTTTGCACATTGATAAAAAAACAATTTCAATCAGAACATTAAAACTAATAAAATGGCAAAAGTAAGAGGTGCGGTAGTAGTAGACACCGAGCATTGCAAGGGTTGCGGACTTTGTGTAGAAGCCTGCAAATTCGACGTTTTGGCACTTTCGCACAAAGTGAACCTCAAAGGCTACAACTTCGCAGAAATGAAAAATCCGGCTAACTGCACCGGATGTACCAACTGTGCCACAGTTTGTCCCGACACAGTAATCACAGTTTATAGGGCAAAAACCGACAATTAAAAAACAAACATATCGAAATGGGAGAACTCAGACTAATGAAGGGCAACGAAGCCCTTGCTGAAGCAGCCATCCGCGCAGGCGTGGACGCTTACTACGGCTATCCCATTACCCCGCAGAGCGAGGTTATGGAATACCTTATGGCAGCCAACCCTATCAAAACCACTGGCATGGTAGTGTTGCAGGCCGAAAGCGAAGTTGCTTCTATCAACATGGTATACGGAGCCGGCGGAGCAGGCAAAAAGGCTATGACATCATCTTCTTCGCCGGGCGTAAGCCTTATGCAAGAGGGTATTTCGTACATCGCAGGCGCAGAATTACCCTGTGTAACGGTAAACGTTGTACGCGGAGGTCCAGGACTTGGCACAATTCAGCCTTCACAAGCAGATTATTTCCAAACTGTTAAAGGCGGCGGACACGGCGACTACAAACTTATCACACTTGCCCCCGCAAGTGTTCAAGAAATGGCTGATTTTCTTAAACTTGCATTCGACCTCGCATTCAAATACCGCAATCCGGCAATGATACTCAGCGACGGTGTAATTGGTCAGATGATGGAAAAAGTAGAACTTTTCGACCCCATTCCACGACGCACCGACGAAGAGGTAAAAGAACAATGTCCGTGGGCTACCACAGGCCGCAAAAAAGGCACTCCCCACCGCGTTATCACATCGCTCAACCTTGTTGCATCGGTTCAAGAGGCTTTCAACCAGAAACTTCAAGACAAATACGCAAAAATTCAAGAAAACGAAGTACGCTGCGAACTTATCAACTGCGACGATGCCGAATATATCATTGTGGCATACGGCAGCAGCGCACGCACAAGTATGAAGGCGGTAGACCTTGCCCGCGCCAAAGGCATCAAAGCAGGCTTGCTCCGTCCTCAAACCCTGTGGCCATTCCCCGAAAAACAAATTCAGGCACTCTGCGCACACGCCAAAGGATTCCTCTCCGTGGAAATGAGCGCAGGACAAATGGTAGAAGACGTTCGCCTTGCAGTAAACGGCAAAGTTCCCGTACAGCACTACGGACGCATGGGCGGCATGATAGCATCGCCCGGCGACATACTTGCAGCATTAGAAAACTTCATCAACAGCACTAAATAATCATGGCAGAAGAACTTAATATCAACGACATAATAAAAGAAGAAAACTGCGTGTTTAAGAAAACACGCCTTCTTACCGACAAGCCCCTCTCCTTCTGTCCCGGCTGCGGACACGGTGTAATTCACCGCATAACGATGGAGGCCATTGAAGAACTCGGCATCGAAGAAGAAACCATAGGCATAGCACCCGTAGGATGCGCCGTTTTGGCATACGAGTTTTTCGATATTGATATGCAAGAAGCAGCGCACGGACGCGCACCCGCACTTGCAACAGGTATCAAACGCGTTTATCCTAAAAAATACGTGTTCACCTACCAAGGCGACGGCGACCTCGCAGCCATCGGCACAGCCGAAACAATGCACTCTTGCAACCGTGGCGAAAACATTCTCATCATCTTTGTAAACAACGGCATCTACGGTATGACAGGCGGACAGATGGCTCCCACCACCCTCGAAGGCGCAAAAACAGCCACCTGCCCCTACGGTCGCGACGTTACCACAATGGGCTACCCGATCCGCATCACCGAACTTGTAGCACAGTTGCCCGGTGTAAGGTATGTAACCCGTCAGAGCGTTCATACACCCGCCGCAGTACGCAAGGCCAAAGCCGCTATCAAAAAGGCATTCCAATACCAAAGCGAAGGCAAACAAGGCACATGCTTTATCGAAGTGGTGTCGAACTGCAACAGCGGTTGGAAAATGACCCCCTCGCAAGCCAACAAGTGGATGGAAGAAAACACCTTTAAATATTACGTGCCCGGCGACATCAAGGACGATTACAAACTTCTCCGCGAGGTAACCAACTTTAATAAAGAAAACTAAGCACTTACCACAATGACAAACGAAGAAATAATAATAGCAGGATTTGGCGGACAGGGCGTTCTCTCCATGGGCAAGATACTCGCATACAGCGGTATAATGCAGAATTTGGAAGTAAGTTGGATGCCCTCATACGGACCCGAGATGCGCGGCGGAACAGCCAATGTTACCGTAATACTCAGCAACGAACGCATTTCGTCGCCCATCCTCAGCGCATACGACACCGCCATAATACTCAACCAACAGAGTCTCGACAAGTTTGAGCCTATGGTAAAACCCGGCGGCACACTTATCTACGACGACAACGGCATTTCGGTACCTCCGTCGCGCAAAGACATCAGCGTTTACCTTGTGCAGGCAGCCAAAGCAGCATCCGAAAAGAATATGAACAAGATATTCAACATGATAGTACTTGGCGGCTACCTCAAAGTAAACCCGATAGTATCGCTCGAAAACGTGGAGGCAGGACTCAAAAAATCTCTCCCCGAACGTCACCACAAACTCATTCCCGCCAACATCGAGGGTCTCAAACTCGGCGCGGAGATAATACAGAAGATAAGGTAATACCTCCCATAAAAAAATCCATAACCGATTGGTTATGGATTTTTTTTATTCTATAATTCACCAGTCTTTTTAATACAAAAACCCGAACATCCACAGCGGAATCTTATTGCCGATGCCGTTTTCCATATCGTCAACAGCGAGGAAACTGTCTGGCATGTCGGCTATCTGACGGTAAGATTTCTTCACACCGCCTACCTCGAAAGTGTAACGCCCGTCAAGCAGAAAGTCGCCGTCTTTGGGAATCTCCACAGTGTGGTATACCGATGTCTGATTGGCGAAAAAAGTTTCGCGGACTGTGCCTTGCGTAACATTAGGCGAAAGGGCATACATAAGATTGGGATTATCTACAAAAACCTTGTCGGGACCAGACAAGTGCTTGTACGATTTGGCAGGAGAGTAAAGACAGCGGAGAAGTCCGGCGCGGTCTAATGTTTTAAGCATTTTGAGCGTGTGCTCGCGTGAGTTCTGCAACTGTTCTGAAA
>JAFPYT010000277.1 GCA_017394445.1 Bacteroidales bacterium
ATAAATATACAATAAGTTGATTATCAATAAAATAACTAATTAAATAAAAAATATGGTCTGAAAAAAATAAAAATTCTGATAAAAAGGTTGTTTGCATTTGAAAAATATTTACCTTTGCGCTCTGAAATATATTAAATTTAAAGATAAGAATATGCCTACAATTCAACAGTTAGTAAGAAAAGGAAGGAAGACCATTACTTCAAAAAGTAAGTCTCCGGCATTAGATTCTTGTCCTCAACGCAGGGGCGTATGCACTCGTGTTTACACCACGACCCCCAAGAAACCTAACTCGGCAATGCGCAAAGTTGCCCGTGTAAGGCTCACCAACCAAAAAGAGGTGAACGCATACATTCCCGGTGAAGGACACAATCTTCAGGAGCACTCTATTGTAATGGTAAGAGGCGGTCGTGTAAAAGACCTCCCTGGTGTTCGTTATCACATCATCCGTGGTACATTAGATACTGCGGGCGTTGCAAACCGCGGACAGCAGAGATCTAAATACGGCGCTAAACGTCCTAAGAAAAAGTAATTCAACAATCGGAGTAAAGCAATGAGAAAATCAACACCCAAAAAAAGACAGATTCTTGCCGATCCCGTGTACGGCGACGTACTCGTTACTCGTTTTGTAAACGACATGATGGTTGACGGTAAGAAGAGTATCGCTTTCAAAATCTTCTACAAGGCGATGGAAATTGTTGGTGAAAAAACTAAAGAAACCGGCAAAACTCCCACCGAAGTTTGGAAGAAAGCGATGGAGAACATCACTCCCGATGTAGAGGTTAAGAGCCGCAGAGTAGGTGGTGCTACTTTCCAAGTACCTACCGAAATCCGTCCCGACCGCAAAGAGTCGATCGGTATCAAAAACCTTATCCTTTACGCTCGTCAGCGTTCTGGTCACTCCATGGCAGAAAAACTCGCAGCTGAAATCGTTGCAGCATACAACGAAGAAGGCGGAGCTTTCAAGAAAAAAGAGGATACTCACCGTATGGCAGAAGCCAACAAGGCTTTCGCATTTTTCAGATTCTAAGCGTAATTTAATCCAAGGCTAAACCAAATGAACAACGATTTAAAAAATACAAGAAACATCGGAATTATGGCTCATATCGACGCCGGTAAAACTACAACTACCGAGCGCATATTGTTCTATACTGGTGTTACCCACAAAATGGGCGAAGTTCACGACGGTACTGCCACTATGGATTGGATGTCGCAAGAGAAGGAGAGAGGTATCACTATCACTTCAGCCGCTATTACAGCTTACTGGAACTATAATGATATTAAACACACTATTAATATTATAGACACTCCCGGTCACGTAGATTTTACCGTAGAGGTAGAACGTTCGCTCAGAGTGCTCGACGGTGCAGTAGCAGTTTTTTGCGGTGTGGGCGGTGTAGAACCTCAGTCAGAAACAGTTTGGCATCAGGCCGACCGTTACAATGTTCCCCGCATTGCCTTCGTTAACAAAATGGACCGCATCGGTGCCGACTTCTATTCGGTTGTTTCCGAAATTGAAGAAAAACTCGGTGCTAATCCAGTGCCGTTGCAGATTCCTATCGGCAGCGAAGATAAGTTTGAAGGAGTTATCGACCTTATTGATATGGCGGCTTACTATTGGAACGGCGACGACCAAGGCATCAACTTTACCAAAAAGGATATTCCCGCCGACCTTGCTGAGACAGCAGCCGAATGGCGTGAAAAACTCCTTGAAAAAACTGCCGAACTCGACAACAACCTTCTCGAAAAGTATTTAGAAGACAGCTCTAAGATAACCGAACAAGACATCAAAGACGCTGTTCGCAACGCAACAATATCGCTTAAGATGGTACCCGTGCTTTGCGGTTCATCACTAAGAAACAAAGGTGTACAAAAACTCTTAGACGCTATTGTGGCTTATTTGCCAAGCCCCGTGGATATAGGCGCAGTAAAAGGTCACGACCCCGAAGATCCTGAAAAGGAACTTATCCGCAAACCCGACGACAAAGAGCCTTTTTCGGCACTTGCTTTCAAAATCGCGGTAGACCCGTTCGTTGGCCGTCTCGTTTATATCAGAGTCTATTCAGGTAAACTCAACGCCGGTGAAACTGTATACAATGTTCGCACTGGCAAAAGGGAACGCATTTCGAACCTTTACCGTATGTATGCCAACAAAGAAAACGCAATCGAAAGCGTTGAGGCTGGCGACATCTGCGGCGCAGTAGGATTCAAAGATATCCGTACCGGTGATTCTCTCGCCGAACAGAAACATCCTATCGCATTCGAATCTATCAACTTCCCCGACCCTGTAATCGGAGTGGCAATCGAGCCTAAAACTCAAGCAGATCTTGATAAAATGGATCTCGCCCTTACAAAACTCGCCGAAGAAGACCCGACTTTCAGAGTCAACGTTGACAGCGAAACCGGTCAGACTATTATCAGCGGTATGGGCGAACTTCATCTCGACATTCTCATCGACCGACTCAAAAGAGAATACAAAATCGAGATTACCCAAGGAAAACCCCAAGTAACCTACAAAGAGAGAATCTATTCTACCGTGGAACACCACGAAGTTTTCAAAAAACAAACCGGTGGCAAAGGCAAATTCGCCGACATCACCGTAAGAATTTCTCCCTCCGAAGAAGGCGAAACAGGATTAAAGTTCATTAATAGTATTAAAGGTGGTGTAATTCCCAAAGAATACATACCCGCAATACAAAAAGGCTTTGAAGAGGCTATGAACAACGGACCCTTGGCACATTTCAAACTGCAAAGTCTTACCGTAGAACTTATCGACGGAGCATATCACAGTGTGGATTCAGACGCTGTGTCGTTTGAAATTGCTGCTAAACAAGCATTTAAAGCAGCATCCGAACAGGCAAAAGCAAAACTATTAGAACCGGTAATGGAGTTGACCGTAGACACCCCCGAAGAATATATGGGCGATGTAATAGCCGACATCAACAAACGCCGTGGTCAAGTAGTAAGCACTGATTCAAAAGCAAAAATGAAAATTATCAAATCCTTAGTGCCACTGGCAGAAACATTCGGATATGTAACCGTTTTGCGCACGCTTACATCCGGCAGGGCAATATCTTCAATGCAGTTTCACAGCTACGACGAAGTACCGTCCAATGTTGCTCAGGACATTATCGACAAGGTAAAAGGTAAAATTACATTTATTGATCAATTATAATTAAAGCATTATGAGTCAGAAGATTCGTATCAAATTAAAATCTTACGATCATAATTTGGTTGACAACTCGGCTGAAAAAATCGTAAAGACCGTTAAAAGCACAGGCGCGGTTGTAAGCGGACCAATTCCCTTGCCCACCCACAAAAGAATCTTTACGGTAAACCGCTCGACTTTCGTTAACAAGAAATCGAGAGAGCAATTTCAGCTTTCGTCGTTCAAAAGACTGATCGACATTTACAGCTCCACCCCCAAAACAATCGACGCTCTTATGAAGCTCGAACTCCCCAGCGGTGTAGCAGTAGAAATCAAGGTTTGATAATTTGAACATTAAGAAACAAAACATTAACATTTACCAATACCGGCAGAGCCCGGCAAGTAAACAAAAACATTACACAAAATGTCAGGAATTATAGGAAAAAAAGTCGGAATGACCTCAGTATTTACCGAAGACGGAACAAACGTACCGGTAACAGTGATTGAAGCAGGTCCTTGTGTAGTATCGCAGATCAAAACCGTAGAATCAGACGGTTACAATGCTATTCAATTGGCATTCGAC
>JAFPYT010000278.1 GCA_017394445.1 Bacteroidales bacterium
GAGCCGACGGCATACCACCGGAAACCGAAAAACGGCCTCGCATCATTGCAAGGCCGGTTTCGGGATGGGTTTCATATCTTCGCATCGCTACAGCGACGTTTCCGGCTGCTCCGGCGTGGCGGCCAGCGGCTCTTCCTCGTCTTTGCCGCCCTTCTTGTGGCTCTTCTGGTATTGCAGGTCGATTTTCGCCAGGTCGGCGTTGTAGAACTGCGCCGCTTGTAGGCCTCGTCGAAAGCCACGAACAGACGACTGTACTCGTCTCGCATCCTTTGGAACCGTTCCTGTCTGCACTCCGCCGCGCGGATGGCTCCTCGAAGGCTTTCACTGCGCTGAAATAATAAGCAACTGGATAATTGCTTAAAGCCTTTTCATTGAATTTCGTTGCATCCATAGTTATTATTGTTTTTGGTTATTATATGCTGTTTTAAGTTTTTCAGTGGACGAAATGACCCATTTCAGGCGTTTTCAAAATCAAATGGCGTTGTAATGGTCCATTTTTGGCGTTTTCAAAATCAATTGGGACTGTAATTTTTCATTCTAGCCGTTTTCAAAATCAATTGGGGCTGTAATGAATCATTTTGGCCGTTTTCAAAAACAACACTTTCATTGTATTTCGATGTATTTGTATTTTTTGAGATATACATTGAAACAATAGCAAAAAGCAGTGTCAGAATGGCCACCCACATTGTAATATTAGAACTACGAAGCATTTTCCTGTTTCGGTGTTCTTCGTTGTCCATAAAGTCTCTTTTAATAAACCCCTCTAAATGCCTTGTCGGGACCAATGTTTCGTTTAGATGCTTTTGTATATAGACAGCATCTTCGTTGCCTTCAAATGAAGAAATGCAAACCGTGGAAGAATGTCTGTATTCTCTACTATCACGTCCATCATAAACCCAAACTGCTAGTCTATGTTCTTCTAATTGTCGCAATAATTGTATTCTTTCAACAATATCAATTTTCAATTTGTTTCTTTCCGAATTCAAACCATAGACCATTTCCTTACTGCCAACTTGCCCCCATTTCTTAATTTTCTTTTGGTCTACATAAACGCTAACCCCCTTGTTGTTATGACAAAAAAGCAAAGTATCGTTAATGTCTTCAAACAACGAATCAAAGAGCAGACCAAAGTGGCAACCATCATCGAGATTACCACTTTTCATTCTTTTATCGTCAATGGCTCTTGAACGCCAAAGACGATTTAAAAATATCTTGTCTGTTTTTCCGTTTATGTACATTGTTTACAAAAAAATCAAATGTTTGTGATAGTGTTCCTGCAGTCTCTCGGAGTGTTTTGTAGATTATAGAAGGTGATTCTCAGTTATCACCATAAAGGTAGTTCATTGTCAACGCATTTATAAGTCTATTCAAATAGTCGTTTTCTTCTTTGGTGAGTTTTTCTTTTGCTGCTTTAAAATCAGGCACAAGGGCTTTCCAACGTGCTTTTTGCTCCGCATTTGATATTTTCTTTTGATAATTTAATTTTAGTGGCTCGTTTATTTTATATGCACTTTCAACAGCATCCCGAAGATTTAATGATAAAGAATCCCCACGACTTGCTGTGCCAACTTCTACTATATAAAAATCATAATGGGGATATGGCAGATTCATATCATCACCGGGATCATTAAGAAAATACTTCACCGTATTACTGTTTGTCGTACGAATGAAACCGTCAAAATAGACCGTTGAACCATTTGAAA
>JAFPYT010000279.1 GCA_017394445.1 Bacteroidales bacterium
ACTTTGCTAGAAATCAAGGCGTTACAGCCGTGTGTTACAATTCCATACTTCTTCTTCCCGAGGCTTTGCGTCCACCCCGCAATATTTTGTTGCAGTGGGCTGTGCTTACCGAAAATGTGGAAAAAGTGCATGTCTCGCATAAAATGGCCATAGGCAAACTGAGTAAACTTATCAGCAATATCGACGCTAATATTCTGATAATGAAGGGTTTTTCCCTGAGTCGGTATTATCCTGTGCCAATGCGTAGGGAGTTTGGCGATGTGGATATTTACTGCTGTGGTCACCACGACGAGGTGTGCCGATGTGTTGAGGATGCCGGAATAGAGGTGAGTTACCAAAACCACAGGCATTCTGTTTTCAGGATCGATGGAGTACCTTTCGAAAATCATCGTTATTTCCTCTATGGCAGTGTCGAAGAAGATGAGAAACGGTTGGAGTCTTTCCTTCAGCAGGAAGCCGAAAAATGCGGGATACAATCGGACAAAAATGTTGTGTTAGGCACACACCTCGGCACCGCAGTTTTTTTTCTCAAACATGCCGAAAGGGATTTCGTTTTCAGCCGATTAAATATTCGTTTGCGAACTATTTGCGACTGGGCTATGCTGCTCAAAACAGGCAAAGTGGACTATCTGGAGTTGAAAAAACTGATAAAAGGGATGTCAATCGAACGTTTTGCCGACACATTAACAACCGTTTCGGTGAAATATTTGGGACTCTCGCCCGAAATTCTGAATAATTTTCAGCCAATCCCTCAAAAAATCCTAGACGATTTTCTTTTTATGGCCCTCAACTACCAGAACCAAACGAAACTCCGTGGCACTTTAAAGGGGAAAATAAGTAGGTTTATCAAATACCTAAAACATTATAAAACATATAAATACATCTTTGGAAAGAATATAATAAAATGGTATTATTTTTCTTAAAATATTGATTGTTATGAAAATAAATCCTGAATACAAACTGCGCAAGTTGGCGGGCGAGAGCGTGTTGTTCCTCCAAGGCGAAGTGGATGGCAAAACCTCGAAACTTATGACTTTCAACGAGGCTTCTGTTTTATTGTGGAATAATTTTTGTGACAAAGATTTTGAAACAGAGGATGTTGCCAATTTCATACTGTCTGAATACGATATCGATGTGCAAACCGCCCGCAAGGATGCCGAGGAATGGGTGGAAGTTTTACGAAAATACGGTGTCTTGGATTGATTTTTAGATTGTTATGCGCGAAGAATTGTCTTATCAAATAGCCGGTCACGTGCTTGCCGTTTCGGGCGAGAATATCTGTCAGACGATGGATAAACTGCTTGGTTTCAGTGTTTTTGCTACCGACAAACCAGCGGAATGGCACGTAAAATTCGACTGTGATTTGGAAAAGACCGACTATTTGCGGCTTCATACCTTCACTTTCGAGGATCTTTCTTCTCTGGATTGTGTTTTCGGCACTCGTAATGACAATATTTTTGTGCTTACGCTAGAGTGGAATACCACTTCCGAAGAGATTTTCCGCATGGAGTACAGTGGCGGCGATGAGGTCAGAGCTACCAAAATTGTCGAACCTTCGCGACTTGGATATATTCTTTGGTCGGCATTCAATTTTTTGGCTATTCCTCAGGGAGCCATGGCAATTCATTCGTCCACAATAGTTTGCAATGGCCGGGCAAATCTTTTCTTGGGTGAGTCGGGAACTGGCAAAAGTACCCACACTCGCCTGTGGCTCAATAATATAGCTGGCTCTAAACTGCTCAACGACGACAGCCCGATTCTCTCTGTCGAGAATGGTCGTGTGATGGTGTATGGCTCGCCGTGGAGCGGCAAAACGCCTTGTTACCATAATGTTTCTTTTCCAGTGAACGCCTTCGTGCGTCTGCGACAGGAAAAACAGAATGTCATCACCAAACTTAATATCTTTCAGGCGTTTGCCGCCTTGCAACCGTCCACTCCTCCCTCTTTATCATATAGCGATTACTATTCGTCGAAGATTATCGATAATTTGGATGCTATACTTAGGCAAGTGCCTGTGTACCAACTTGGTTGCTTGCCCAACGACGAGGCGGCACAACTTGCTTATTCAACTCTGTATCAATCATAAACCTTCACCGCCTTGAAAGCTCCGATGCTGAAACTGATATTCCCTTTCATGCTGGGAATTTTTATAGGGGTTTATTATCCTATTGATAAC
>JAFPYT010000280.1 GCA_017394445.1 Bacteroidales bacterium
AGCGGCGCACCCTTGCGAGGTTGTTGCCGCACAGACTTCGTCCATGCAAAAAAATCACCAAAGGTTTGTCAACGGTGTCGGTGTAGCCATTGGGAGTGTAGAGCCAGAAACTATAGCCGTTTTCCACAGTACCGCGGAACGGGTAGAGATGCTGTGCCTTTATCGCGACTGACGCTATTACAAACAGCGCTAAAAAAAGAATTTTCTTTGTCATCATCACATTGTTTTATAACACAATATGTCCTTTGGACAAAGAAATATTTACGTAAAAAAACAGAAAAAGTTATATGAGTAAAGGAAATAGAGCCCCGATCCACAATACCTATTCCGCACTTTATTTGCTTTTAGCCTTGCGTTTTTTGCGGTAGTATTTAACCTTGTAACGTGTGGTGCAACTCAGCTCTCCGTTATAATACAAACGGTCTTCACACAATGCTCCTTTCCTGTCAAAAACATATTGGTGTGTCTCAACCTCTCGCCATTCTTTTCTTTCTTCCTTGGGCAGTCCAAAACATCCATTTGGCCTGCCATAACGCCGATACCTGTAAACTGTGTCTATTAGTTTTCTGTCATTTAACACATATCTGGTGCTAATGTTCAAAGTGTCTCTTACAAAGAAGCCATACGACGCCCCATTGGGATAATATTTGTATAATTCAACAAACCTAGAGTATGTTTTTTTTGAATTATTGTAGTTCATTTCTTCCTCCAATGTCACCAGTGTATCCCCATTTGAATAATTACGACTTATGATTATCCTTTGCGGATTGGAACAATCCAAGTTGGTGTCGTCTAGCAACTGCACCTCCACCGATGTGTCGCCTACAGTATAATGGCAGAAACTGTCAACAGAAAACTGAATTTTATTCTTATATCTTTCGACTTTTACATCTTTGCGAACGCTATTGAATGCCGAATCATAGTAATAAACAATATTTGACAGTTCCAATGGCAGGGTATCGGCAACGGGCACCGTTTCATATTTATATCTACCCACGTAACTGAACAATGAATCCGTCATAGTTTGCAAATTCCGGTGAAGTACTATAACTCTTATTTGCACAATATTATCCATATATTCTTTTTCAACCGTTCTGACAACAATCGGAGTGTTCGACAGGGTATCTATCCGCACACGCCACGTCATGCGTTTTACATTAGACACCCATTCTTTTGTTTTTTTATCGTATTTGAAGTATGGATCAATCATTCTTCCATCTTTTCCGTACGAATATGTTATTTTGTGTGAAGTGCCGTCTTTGTAAGAATAGCGTTCCGTAACTTTTCTAACATTCTGTCCATAAAGTTCTTGATGCGTGGGAAGTGATTGTGGGACAAACTCCTGTGCTTGGCAGATGTAGCCGAACAACAAAAGTACTAATAAGGGCAAAAACGCTGTGACAAAGAGACTCTTTTTCATAGAAATTCAAATTTTTAGGGGTTATTCTTCATCTTCGAACTCGGGTGTTAGCAATTAAAAGGAGTGGCGGCGTTTCAATAGTGGTCACGCATAGAGTGCACCATTATATGGTCGTCGCAAATCTCGTAAACAAGTCGGTGCTCCTTGTTTATCCTACGCGACCAAAGCCCCGTAAGCTGATATTTCAGCCGTTCCGGCTTGCCAATGCCTGTTTCGGGGTGTGCTTCGATATCTTTCAGCAGATTGGTTATTTTGTTGATAATAGCAGTTTGGCCGCTGGTCTTCCAGAAATCGCGGTCGTCGAGGGAGGTAGGGGAAAATCTTATTTCCATAAATCGTCGGGATTGATGGCTACAGACTTACCCTCGCGGACTTCCTTGCGGCTCTGTTCTATTTTCTTCACGAAATCGTCATCGTAGCTCTCCTCCTCGATTTTAATAAAATCGAGCGAACGGATATATTCCAGCAACTTAAGAGCTTTGCTGTTGCGGGCGTTGTAATTCAGTGTTATTGTTGCCATCGATACTTTTCTCCTTTCTTTTTTGTCATAATCCGGTTTTGCAAAGATACGCAAAAAATTTCTATTTGTTGCACAGAAGTGAAAAAAACTTCTAAAATCTCATATTATTTATGGGTTATTCTTCATCTTCGAATTCGGAGGCCTCCTCGGTAGGTGTAAGCTCCTGTATGAGGTACTCGTTGCTGCGCGAGAACATTGCGTTGATGCTGTCGCGGATGGCGTTGTCGCGGGCTATATCCTCGTGGCGTTGCCGTTCCGTGGCCGACAACACGGGTGGCTTGTTTATTTTCGAAGGTTGCTGTTTCTGTTTTGAAGGCGAATAGACATCCACTGTGCCACTTTCAACGGGACCTGTAGAGGTTTCTACGTTGTTCGACAAGTTTTTTTGTTTGCCGGCAGGCTCGTTGCCCAACAGACGTCGTGCACCCACGTAACGGTTTTTGTAATATCCTTCGGTAGAGGCACTTATGCGCACACCGGTGCTCGACGAGTGTATAAAATCGAAAGTGCCTTTGTCGGGATACACATCGGTAACGATACCCACATGGCCTATGCTTCGGGAATGGCGGCGTCCGCCGAAGAAAACGAGGTCGCCGCGCTGCAACTCGCTGCGGCTGATGCTGCGTCCGTGGTGCCATTGTCCTGGAGCCGAGCCGGAGAGGTCGTAACCGAAATGGCTGTAAACAAAACGCGTGAACCCCGAGCAGTCGAAGCCTTTCGGGGTACGTCCGGCGGCACGATAGGGAGTGCCTATATATTTGCGGGCCAAGCTAATAACGTCGTCGGCAGTTGTCTGCGCCGTGGCACTCACAGCCATAGCGACGAACAGCATACCAAGCAACAAAAATTTGATTATTTTTTTCATATTCTTTTAATCCTCCTCTATTATTTTACCACTTGCCACATATTTCCTCCATTTCTCTACCACAGCGGCAAAATCTTCGGGATATGGCGATTCGAAATGCAGATGTTTGTGTGTGGCGGGATGCTCGAAGCCAAGCACCACGGCATGCAGTGCCTGACGGGGCATCAGCTGGAAGCAGTTGGTAACAAAC
>JAFPYT010000281.1 GCA_017394445.1 Bacteroidales bacterium
AAACGCAGTCATATAGATGTTTCTGCCACTCGTGCGGTGTTGAGCCTTTATCAAAACAACCGTCCCGCTATCGACGTGGTGTTTATGGTAAAAAACAATGATTTGGCTTTTAAATATGTGGCTTATCCGCAGCCAAATCCCGCAACTACCACCGAACCGTTTGTGTGCACGGTTATCAACAACGAAAAATCATATTTCAACTTTCCCGATGGCACCACCACATTTCTTTCTCCGCAGATGAAGGGCCAATCGGGTTGGGCTCGCACTGCTCCGAGTTACGAAAAACCATATTTTGCCGACGATAAAACAGGAAAGAATGGCGAAGGTGCTGGTTATATTTTCCCGGCTCTCTTTCACGTGCCTGCTGGATGGGTGCTCGTGAGCGAAACCGGCGTAACGTCGGCTTATTGCGCATCGCATATCACTTGCGAAGGCGGAGCAAGTTACAAGGTGGCTTTCCCTTTGCAAGAGGATTTCAATGGCAACGGCACTTCTGCTCCTGGTATACCTTTGCCAGGCGAAACTCCTTGGCGCACAATTACTATCGGCGAATCTCTTTCTCCAATAGTTGAAACCACTATTCCGTGGGATTTTGTTGAGCCGCTTTATGCTCCGTCTAAAAACTACACTTACGGTGCTGGTACTTGGAGTTGGATTATCGGATTTGACGAAAGTGTTAACTTTCAAGAACAAAAACGCTATATCGACTTTACTGCCGATCTTGGTTTCGTGTCGCAAATTGTTGATAACTGGTGGGATACGCAGATTACACGAGATTCTATTGAGATGCTCGCCAAATATGCCAAGCAGAAAGGCACTTCGTTATGTCTTTGGTATAATAGCAATGGATATTGGAACGACGCTCCGCAAGGTCCTAAGCATATTATGAACAATATTATCAAACGCCGCAAAGAGATGGCTTGGATGAAATCTATTGGCATACGCGGCATTAAGGTTGATTTCTTAGGCTCTGACAAACAGCAGACTATGCAACTTTACGAGGATATTCTTGCCGATGCCAACGACTTTGGTTTGGAGGTGATTTTCCACGGCGCAACATTGCCGAGAGGGTGGGAGAGAATGTATCCCAACTTTATTGGTTCTGAGGCAGTTCTCGCAAGCGAGAATCTCCATTTTGGCGACGATTTTTGCCGTCAGGAATCGTATAATGCTACACTTCACCCTGTTATACGTAACTCGGTGGCGTCGATGGATTACGGCGGTATCACTTTCAACAATTATTTCAACTCCACCAACGACACCACAATGTGGGGCGGACATCGTGTAACCTCTGATGTATTTCAGATGGCAGTGGCAATATTGTTTCAATGTCCGCTCAATCACACCGCTCTATATTATAATGTGTTGCCCAAGGAGCAATGGAAACTTGATTTTGTTAAGCAGTGCCCCACGCTTTGGGACGACATCAAGTTTATCGACGGCTACCCTGGCAAGTATCTTATAATTGCCCGCCGTAGTGGCAGCAAGTGGTATATTGCAGCCATCAATGCTCAAAAAGAACCTCTCAAACGGACTCTCAACCTTGATTTTATAAATGGCGGTGTAACCGTTTATGCCGACGATGCCAATCTCAACGGCTCTATGAAGCAGGTTGCGCCTAAAAAGAATATGTTGCAGATTACAGTGCCTCACGACGGCGCAACCATTATTGTTGGTAACTCTAAATAATTTATGATATGAAAAATGCACTTTTTGTAATTGACCCGCAGAACGATTTTTGCGAAAACACAGGTTCACTTTATGTGCCTGGCGCAACGGGCGATATGACTCGTCTTGCATCGTTTCTCCGTTGCAATGCCGACAAAATCGATAGTATTTTTATCACCGCCGACGACCATCAACCAAACGATATTTCGCATCCCGCTTTTTGGGTTGACTCTAATGGTAATAATCCCGCGCCTTTTACTTCCATTTCGGTAGAGGATGTAAATAATAAGGTGTGGTTGCCTGTGGATGGCAATGTTTCGAGGGCTGTGGATTATCTTACTGAACTTAAAGCTGCTGGCAAATACGCACATACTATCTGGCCTGTGCATTGTTTGTCGGGTACTAATGGCGCTGATATTTGTAAAACGCTTGTAGACGCTGTTTTGGAATGGGCGGCGCAGACTAAGGGGTATTACACAATAGTCCGCAAGGGTGCGTATCCATATTCGGAGCATTTTGGGGCGTTTAAAGCCGAGGTGGTTAATCCCGATTTCCCCGAAACAATGTTTAATTACAAGCTTGCCGACGCACTCAACAAGTTTGATAAAATTTACATAGCAGGCGAGGCAAAGAGCCATTGTGTAGCCAACACAATTTCGCAATTGTTTGACACAATGCCCGATATGGTTGCAAAACTCGTTATCTTAGAAGACGCTATGGGTTGCGTGGCTGGTTTTGAACACGCCGCCGACCAAATTTATGAAACTGCAAAAATCCGTGGCGCACAATTCGCCGACACTGGTTTAACTATCTGATATTATGTGGCCATTTGAACTTACCAACCGCCGTATCTACCGCCGTATGGGTTATGAACTCGAACAAAAAGAGTATTACCTGCGGTATTTGAGCGAGATACAAAATTGGAGTCAGCATATACTTAATACTAAGCACTTTATAGTGTCATCTGCCAAACAATGTGCTAATCATCGCTCTGCTGTGGTGCTTGGCAGCGGTTGGTGTATTGATGTGCCTGTGATGGAACTCAGCCGGATGTTTAATAAGGTTTATTTCGTTGACCTTATTCATCCGCAAAAGGTTGTTGCCAAGTTCAAAGAGTTTGAGAATGTAAAATTTATCTCTGAGGATATTACCAAGATTGTGGCGGAAACCTACAATTGTGTAAACCGATATAAAAATTTTTCGGTGGATATGCTTAGTTCGTCAACTAATTACAGCACAGCTGATTATAGCGACCTTTTGGTCAATTTCGACTTTGTGGTGTCGGTTAATACGCTCGCTTTTTTAGACGATTTGATTCTTGATTTTTTAATGCAGAAAGAACTTATCGACGACCTTTCGGCAAAAAACCTGAGTAGATTTATTCAAACCTATCATCTTGGAATGTTGCCAAAAGGTAAATCGTGCGTTATAACCCCCGTAAGAATAAAGAGTTATAACACAGAAGGTCTTGAAATGTACGACCGCCCTATGCTCTTTTTCGATACCGAAGATATCGACGGCAGCAAAGAGTGGGTTTGGAATTATTGCAGCGAGCACATTACAACGGGTCGTCGCGATTATACTGTAAAGGCGTGGAAGGTTTAATATTTTTTGTTGTTTTTTTTAAAATTTGTTATATTTGCGCTGTATTGTAATTTTTTTTATATGTTGAATGCAATAGATTTGTTTTGTGGTTGTGGCGGTTTGTCACTAGGTTTTGAGGAAGCTGGAATCAATATTGCTTTGGGCATTGATTCATGGCAAGATGCAATAAATACGTTCAACCATAACCATAAAAAATCAAAAGGTTTATGCAAGGATCTTTCAACATTGAATCCAGCGGATCTCGAACCCGAATTAAAAGGAAAATCAATTGATTTAATAATTGGTGGTCCTCCTTGCCAAGGCTTTTCTATTGCAGGAAAGATAGTTATTGATGACGAACGAAATAGATTGTACAAAAATTTTGTTCAATTTGTTGCTTATTTTAAACCCAAAGCTTTTGTTTTGGAAAACGTACCCAACATTTTATCCATAGGTGCTGGACTTGTTAAAAATGCTATTGTAAAAGATTTTTCTGATTTAGGATATGTGGTTGTGTACAAAGTTTTAATGGCAAGTGATTACGGTACTCCACAAAATAGAAGGAGGGCTATTTTTGTGGGTCTTAAAAACACTCAATTTGAGTTTCCTGAAAAAACTATTGGTGATTATGTTACGTCTTTCGAGGCATTATCTGATTTGCCTGATAATTCTGTTGTTGATGGTGGCAAATATCCCAAAGAGGCTGAGTCTGATTATCAAAAAATGATTAGACAAGGCTGCGATAATCTTTATAATCACCAAATTACGGAACATAATCAAAAAACTATTGATATAATCTCGCAAGTTCCTGACGGAGGAAATTATAAAGATTTGCCGGAAGAACTACAAAGCACTCGCCGCGTGCATATTGCATGGACAAGGCTGAATAGCCAAAAACCGAGTTTTACTATTGATACAGGACATCGCC
Organism: Bacteroidales bacterium; assembly: GCA_017394445.1. GTDB lineage: Bacteria > Bacteroidota > Bacteroidia > Bacteroidales > UBA3824 > UBA3824. The sequence continues at coordinate 4,181 of JAFPYT010000281.1, forward strand.
ATCATTTCCACTACAAATACAATCGTATTCCAACGGTGAGAGAATCCGCGAGGATTCA
>JAFPYT010000282.1 GCA_017394445.1 Bacteroidales bacterium
GAACAATACGAATCCAACGTTGTAATGTTCCTTAACCAGTGTCCCGACGACAGGATTTTAAAAGATGCAACCGTTGCATGGGATGGAGAAAAGGAATTAGACTTTTTATGGGATACAGAACGTTTTGATTGCAGGTTTTCCGTCGGTTTGGTGGAAGTGCGCTGGCATCTATGGGCTGGAGTAAACACCCACAATCAAGATGACGAATGCTACCAGCACGGAATAGGCGGAATGGGAATAGAAGGGAATGAGGATTTTTTTGCTTATACTTTTTTTGAATCTATGGGATGGGAGATTAAAGATTTAGAGAAAAACAACAAACTTATTAAGTGATTGATAAAGCAATGAAAACCGCAATACTTGAACAGCTTAAGACCATCGAGCGGGAGCACGATGTTTCGGTGCTTCTTGCCGTGGAGTCGGGGAGCAGGGCTTGGGGCTTCGAGTCGAAGAACAGCGACTGGGACGTGCGTTTCGTGTATGTGCACCGTCCGCAGTGGTATTTGCGTGTGGAGCCCCAGCGCGACACCATAGAGCGTATGCACGGCGACCTCGACCTCGCGGGCTGGGAGCTGCGCAAGACACTGGCACTGCTCAAACGCTGCAACCCCGCGCTGATGGAGTGGCTCGACTCCCCCTTCGTCTATCGTGCCGACGACGCTTTTCTGGCACGTATCCGCACCGCGGCACAGGATTTCTTCAACCCCATTGCCTCGATGTACCACTACAACCATACCTACATCTCCCACGACGAGCGTTACCTGCAACGTCCCGACTGCTCGATGAAACGTTTTCTGTACTACCTGCGCGGAGTGCTGGCCTGCCGCTGGATAGAGCAACGCCGCACCCTGCCGCCCGTGCCTTTCGCCAAGCTGGTGGAAGCCACCGTGGATGACGCGGCGCTGCGGGCGAAAATCGACCACCTGCTACAACTCAAGAAAAGTGGTGAGGAACACGACGTAAGCGTGGTGGACCACGACCTTATGACCTACGCCCGCAACCTTGCCAGCTATTACAACGAACATATCGAGACATTCCGTCCCGAACTGGACAAACACTCCACCGAAACACTGGACGACCTGCTGTACGATATGGTGATGAAATATAAAGGATAAAACAAATGAAAAGAAATACAGAAGAAAAGCCAATTATACCTCGTACCTATCTTGATTGGTCGTTTGACGATGACGAAAGCCAAAACTACAAGTTTATGGTAAATCGCAACGAACACCAACTACAACAAGGCGACCGAGTGAAGCTAACAGTTTTCGTCCGTCCCGACTACCAATTCGGGAATATCATCAAAGTAGAGGACGACAGCATTTTCATCCACACCGACGAGTGGCTGGACATCAGCGAGGAGTATTCTATTTCGTTGGCATAACATTGAAGTGAAACCTAGCCCCTAGACTGACACAAAACCCAACCAACATTTTGCGAATTTACGCATTTTTGCATAAATAAATTTTGCGAATTTACGCATTTTTGCATAAATAAATTTTGCGAATACAAAAAAAAATTCTATCTTTGCAAAAAAATTAATCGATATATCAATATGGTTTTCAAGAGAAAAATATATGAGCAAATGCATAGATGGAAAAGAGAGCGCAACGGCTCTACAGCTTTGCTTATAAAAGGGGCAAGGCGAGTTGGCAAGTCCACATTGGCGCTTCAATTTGCGAAAAACGAATACAAATCATATATCCTCATCGATTTTGCAAATGTTTCCAAAAAGATAAACGAACTTTTTGATGATATTAGCAACTTAGACTTATTCTTTATGCGTCTTGAAGTGGAGACGGGGGTGAAATTGTATAAAAGAGAATCCGTCATAATATTCGACGAAATACAGCTCAAACCCATTGCACGACAAGCCATAAAATACCTGGTGAAAGACGGACGATACGACTATATCGAAACAGGTTCGCTGTTGAGCATTAAAAAGAATGTGAAAGATATCGTTATCCCATCCGAAGAAACCCGTTTGACACTATATCCAATGGATTTTGAGGAATTTTATTGGGCTTTGGGCAACACCGCCACATACGAGACGCTGCGTAAGTTTTGGGAAATCAAACAACCCTTGGGAAGCTCTCATCGCAAAATAATGCGTGACTTGCGGTTGTACATGCTTGTCGGCGGTATGCCCCAAGCTATCGACGCATTTTTGCAAACAAATAATCTGCAGACGGTTGACGACATTAAAAGAGAAATAATTGAGTTGTATCAGGATGACTTCAACAAAATTGACAATACTGGCAGAGCCTCACAGCTGTTTGCTGCCATACCTTCGCAACTGACAAACAACGCTGGCCGATACCAGATTTCAAGTGTTTTGGAAAATCAAGATGCACAACGTGTAGCAAATGTGGTTGCAGACATGGCCGACAGCATGACAATACTTTTGGCTTACCATATCAATGACCCAAATGTTGGTATGCCACTGTCGCAAAACATCTACCGTTACAAAATGTTTGTCGCCGACACCGGTCTTTTTGTCACACTTGCTTTTCGCGACAAAGCCTTTACCGAAAACACAATCTATAGCAAGTTGTTGAGCGACAAACTTGAAGCAAATTTGGGTTACATCTATGAAAATTTGGTTGCCCAGATGCTGAAAAGTACAGGAAATGAATTGTTCTATCATACATTTCCCACAGAGAACAATCATAATTACGAGGTGGATTTTTTATTGTCTCGCAGCAACAAACTGTGTCCTATCGAAGTGAAGTCGTCGGGCTATAAAACACACAAGTCTTTGGATTCCTTTTGTCAAAAATACTCGTCACGCATAAAGGACAGATATTTGATATATACCAAAGATTATCAAACTGATGGACAAACCTCATGTCTACCGGTTTATTTCACGCCGTTTTTATAAAAAATCTCTCCCCCGCAGTAAGTTTTGGCAAAAAAGCGGTACAAAAAAGTACTTCCGAAAAGCGAAAAACATCGGGAAACCAATAATTTAGAAAGCTAAAAACTTGATATATAGCGTATTGAAAAACAAACAACGTAAAACTGATAAAAATATTTTGCAGAGTAGAAAAAAAATTGTATCTTTGCAGTTCGAAACAGTTAAAAACAAAGTATAAACCAAAACAGAAGATTATCGAAGCATAACTACTATTTTTGTAAAAGAAAACAGTAAATAAAACCCAAAACACAGGAGGTTATTATGAACGTGGCAACAAAGGCATACGTCAGCGACAACGAGCTGATAGACGGCTACAGAAATGGTAATTATGCAGACTTCGAGACACTTCTGGCCCGCCATCAGGCAAAAGTGTATGGCTATATCTTTTCCGTGGTAAAGGACAAGAACGTGGCCGACGACATATTCCAAGACACATTTTTGAAAGTTGTACAGACCATCAACTCGGGCATGTACAAGGACGAAAACAAGTTCATACACTGGGTTATGCGCATATCGCACAACCTTATTGTGGACCATTTCCGCAGGGTGAGCAAGCTGCCCACAGTGAACAAAAACGACTTTCTGCTCGAAAACCTGCGCGTGCTCGACGACAATGTGGAAAAAGTGGTAATCAAAAACCAGACCCGTCAGGACATACGCAAACTGATAAAGAAACTCCCCGACGAGCAGCGCCGCGTGGTGATACTGCGCCACTACGGCAAATACGAGTTCAAGGACATAGCCGAAAAAACAGGCGTGAGCATCAACACCGCCCTCGGCCGCATGCGCTACGCCATCATCAACCTGCGCCGTCTGGCCCGCAACAGCAACGTGATGCTGGAAATCTGACAAAATTCAACATCGAAAAAACTCCAAACACACATAAAACAGGCTCCTTCGAGCCTGTTTTTTTTATTTATAAACTGCAAATCAGGTTGTGATTGTTGAAATAATGTGTGTGTGGAATGAACAAAAATATTGTCATTTTTACCCCAAAAATTGTACAGCTTTATTGTTTTGAAAGTCTTTTTTCGGTGAAAAAGTGGGTAATATCAACCATATATTTCATTAAAATAAACACCTGTTAAACAGTTTGTTATATTAGAAAACAATTGTTTGGGGGACAAAAAATTTTGTGGTTTCGAAAAAAAGTGCTACCTTTGCACAACTTTTTACGGTGGGTGTAGCTCAGCTGGTTAGAGTCGCGGATTGTGGTTCCGAAGGTCGTGGGTTCGAATCCCATCTCCCACCC
>JAFPYT010000283.1 GCA_017394445.1 Bacteroidales bacterium
AGCGCAAGGCCATTTTTGATGTGTATTGCAAGAATGACAAGGGTGAGTATTTCATTGTGGAAATGCAAAACGCCTACCAGAAGTTTTTCAAGGACAGAAGCCTTTTCTATTCCACTTTCCCGATACGCGAACAGGCCAAACAAGGCGACTGGGATTTCGAGCTGAAGGCCGTTTACACCGTGGGCTTGCTGAATTTCGTTTTCGACGAGGACAAGGACACAAAAGACTATTACCACCACGAGGTGAAGCTGATGGATGTGAAACGCAAAAAAGTGTTTTACGACAAACTCACGCTTATATATCTGGAACTGCCGAAATTCAACAAGACAGAAGATGAGCTTGTTACAATGATGGACAAGTGGATGTATGTTTTAAAGAACGTGTCGCGGTTGCTCGACAGACCTGCAAGTCTTAGGGACCGTATTTTTACACGTTTCTTTGAGGTTGCCGACATAAAAAGATTCACCCCCGAAGACATGCTACAATATGAAGCTTCGCTGAAAGCATATAGGGATAACACCAACACTATTAAGACCGCCGAGGACAAAGGCGTGAAAAAAGGTATGGAGCTCGGACTGAAAAAAGGTATTGAGAAAGGCTTGAAGAAAGGCCGCAAAGAAGGTTTGGAAAAAGGCAAGGCCGAGGGCCACAAAGAGGCAAAGCTCGACATTGCCCGAAATATGAAACAGAAAGGGATGGACACCAAAACCATTGCCGATATTACCGGCCTCACCGCCAAAGAGATTAAAAACCTCTAAACTCGGATATAGTGATGAATACTGTTTTTAACACATTGACACACAGTTATTTATGGGGGGGGGGTATGGTGTAATTCCCACCTCGCACGAATTTTTATTTACCCAAACCATACAGCGGACAAACCGCAAAAAATCTTGATTTTTTTCTCCTTTTTCTTTTCCTTTTCCAGAAACATTTTGTATCTTTGCAGTGTCTATTAAGACGTAAAATAAAAACAAAAAACAATATAAACATTTAAAAATCAAAATTATGCCAGCCGATTTAGTAAAAGAACTCAACAGCTTGGATTTTTCAAAATACATAGGAGGGCCTATGCAAGCCGCTGTTGAAGCTCAAAATTCTGCCTCTATGGCTCAAATTGAGTTTATCAAAAATGTTGGACTTGAGACTGTCGCAACAGATAGTTCGGGAAATGCAACAGAAACCAAAGTTAGAATGGTTGAATTCAACTATTCTACAGTGGATGGGGGAGTTGAGACTACAAAATCCCTGAAAGTTCCGCTCTTAACAATGGTTTCCGTACCATCTCTTCGTATTGACGAGATGACAATCGATTTCAACTGCAAATTGAATTCTGTTGCAACCAGCAATGATACTCAGAGCTTAGAAATAGGTGCTTCGTTGAACCTAAATGTTTGGAAAGTGAAGTTGAATGTTACAGCTTCGTACAAGCAAACAACTAGCAACTCGGAAAAAGTTGAACGCACTTACTCTATGAATGTTCATGTGCGCGTTGTAAATGATGAAATACCAGCTGGTCTTGACCGCATTTTAAATATTTTAGAAAGTGAAATAAGAGCAGCTAGTCAAAATGCAAATGGCACAAGCGGTTCTGGTAGTACAAGCGGAACTTGAATGTTATAATCAGACAAATAACTAATAAAAATACAAAAAAAATGAAAATGTATCAATATTTATTTTGATACTTATCATTTTCCCTATCAGATTACGTGTCCGATTCATTTTATGATATCATTAGAGGAATATATAGGAGGATTAGTGCGTAGCATGGCTGAGGCGCGCGCCTCAGCCGATGCTTACTCCGCAGAGTTGGCTATGCAATACCACGACCACGATGTTTTGAAACATTTTGCCATTCCGCGTATGCGAATTGGCAATGTGGAAATGGAAATACCTGTGGCACTTGCAGAACAAGGTGGTTCCACCATTACTGTAAAGGATACAGTGGATTATGCAGATGTAACCAATCACGTTGTTGATGCTGTTTGCACTGGTTTTAATGTAAGCAACGAAACACTTGATCTCACTGTAGATAACCCCGACAATCCCGATACATCGACAACTATACGTAAAGCACTTAATAATAATGTATATGCCAATGTGGTCAATGCACACGACGAACTTCGCACTTCAACTGACATTGAATCCACTTTGAACGAAAAAGCAGTTCAAATTTCGGTAAATAGTTATAATGTTTTAAGAGATTGTGGAATTCAACCAACACTTGAAGAAGGTGCTGCAACTACCTCTGTAAAAGCCAAGCTTAAAGAAAACCTTACAACGGAAAATTCCACATCAGGACTATCGGTGCTTGCCACTGCACAGGAGTTGAGCGGAGTTGACAGCAATGCCATTTTCCGTATAAAACTCAATATTAAGGAAGACGGTGTGCAGTGGGCTTTCTCGCGCAACGACCAAGGCGGAGTGGATTCCACGCTAACTCCCGAATAATGCTATGAGGCGACAAGGTTCCACTTTGGATATAGTGCAAGCTTTGTACGACAAACTGCAGCAGGTGCCGGATATTGTCAACGCTTTCGAGCGTCGCGACG
>JAFPYT010000284.1 GCA_017394445.1 Bacteroidales bacterium
TAAAAGAATACGTGGAGCAATATAAAAACGAATGACACCCAACTCCCCAAAATGAAACCAATCACTACCATATTGACACTTCTGTTGATGTTTTCGGTGGCACTCTCTGTCTCCGCCCAAGACATCGAAACCATAAAAAACTCCAAGCCCATACAAGCCTCGGGTGCGCTATCTGCCAGCACCACTCACGAACTTATTACCGATTCTACCCTCGCCGACAATAGTTTTTATTATTACCTCAATGGCAACCTCACCACCACGGTTTATGGCGTAGTGAGCGTGCCGATAAGTTTTGCATTCACCGACAATACATTTACCAAAAATGCCGCTTTGCCGTTTAATAGGTTTTCGCTAAGTCCCACATACAAAGGCTACACGCTCTATCTTGGATACAACAGTCTGACAGTATACTTTGCTCCGTTTGTGTAGTAGGTTAAAAAAGTTTTGTATTCTCCGAAACAATCGCTATTTTTGCGCTAAACATATTTAATTACTCAACTGATGCCCACATTAAACGACAGATTAAAAAACTACAATATAATTCTTGCATCGCAGTCGCCGCGCAGACGGGAGATTTTAAAAATGCTCGGCGTTGATTTTAAGGTAGTTGTCAAAGATACCGACGAAACTTTCCCTCCCGAATTGCAAGGCGGAGCAATCCCCGAGCATATAGCCGTGCTCAAAGCATCGGCTTTCGATTCCGAATTGCAGTCTATGCCCGATAATACTATCATTATCGCCTCTGACACAATAGTTTATATCGATAATAAAGTAATAGGCAAACCCAAAGGTCGCGAGGATGCTATCAAAATGTTGAAGACCCTTTCGGGACGATGCCATCAGGTGTTGACGGGTGTCTGTATTAAAACCAAGGACAGGCAACGCTCGTTTTTTGCCGAATCAAAAGTGTGGTTCAGAGAACTCTCCGACGACGAAATCATCTATTACGTAGATAATTACCAACCATTCGACAAAGCCGGTGCATACGCTGTGCAAGAGTGGATTGGCGCAGCGGCTATTGCCAAAATCGAGGGAAGTTATTATAATGTAATGGGTTTGCCGAGCCAAATGCTCTACAACGAACTTTTAAAATTTATTTCATAATGGCGCACAAAACACTGATTTCTAACGCAATAGTTGTTAACGAGGGTCGCACTTTCAAAGGCTCGGTGCTTGTAGAAGACGACCGCATAGCGCAAATTATAGAATACGGCAATGGCAATGAGAGTCTTTCGGGCATTGACGATGAGTTTGACGCTTCGGGACTGTTGCTATTTCCTGGATTTATCGACACTCACGTGCATTTTCGCGAGCCGGGACTAACCCACAAGGCGGATATTTTTTCAGAATCACGTGCAGCCGTGGCAGGAGGAGTTACCTCCGTTTGCGAAATGCCAAACACCAAGCCGCCAACCACCTCTGCCGCACTTCTCGACGATAAATTCCGCATTGCTGCCAAAAATTCTGCGGTTAACTACTCGTTTTTTGCCGGTGCCACCAACGATAATTTCGACGAATTGATGAAACTTGATTTCACCAAAGTGTGTGGCATTAAGGTGTTTATGGGTTCGTCTACGGGTAATATGTTGGTAGACAGCGATGAAGCCTTGCGACGGTTGTTTTCAAATAGTCCCGCCACCATTGCCGTGCATTGCGAAGACGAGGCTGTTATCAAGGCAGAAACCGAACGTTTTAAGGCTCTCTATCCCGATGGCAACGCTCCGTTTACTATTCATCAGCACGTGCGCAACGCCAAGGCTTGCTACGAAAGCACTCAGAAGGCTGTGAAACTTGCCGAAGATACTGGCGCAAAACTCCACGTTACGCATATTTCCACCAAGCGTGAGTTGGAACTTTTTGAGGATATTCCTTTGAATAACAAGCATATAACCGCCGAGGCGTGCATTCCTCACCTTTGGTTCGACGACGACGACTATCTTACACGCACCTACCGCATTAAGTGTAATCCGTCGATTAAGAGTCGCCGCGACCGCAATAATCTGCGTAAGGCGTTGAATACCAACCTTATCGACAGTGTTGCCACCGACCACGCACCGCACCTGCTCAGCGAAAAAGACCAACCGTATTTTCTTTCGCCGTCGGGTATGCCGAGTGTGCAGTTTTCGTCTACAATAATGATGGAATTGGTGCAGCAAGGCATTATCACTCTGCCTGTTATGGCTCAAAAAATGTGTCACGCGCCTGCCACTATTTTTGGTATTCAAGAGCGTGGCTTTATCAGAGAGGGTTATTATGCTGATTTTGCGTTAATTAATCCCAAAAAACGCGTCCGCATCACCGACAAAGATGTTGTAAGCAAATGCGGTTGGACACCATTCAACGGACTTATGTTTGGTTCGCAGCCTGCCGCCACTATGGTAAACGGTAAGTTTATTTTTATCAACGGACGCATTTACGACACGCAATCGGCTATGCAGTTGAAATTTAACAACAAAAAATAAAACTTTATGAAAAAACACATCTCATTAGCACTTATTTTGGCGGTAGCGTTAACCGCTGTTTTTCAATCGTGTAACACCACACCTCAACCCGTTGAGGCTCGTGTAGATACTGTTTTAGTGGTAGAAAATCCCGCCTACGCCGAAACTGCCACATATATCGAAGCCGCTCCCGGCAAATCGGTGGTGATTGCCAACCCGATAACATATCAGTTTAACGTTAAAAACTACAATCCCGACGATGATTGGACAGCCGAATGCCTTGCCCACACCAATATCGACGCACTTGCAGCCTGTGTGTTTCAGGCAGTTATCAAAGGTCGCCTAAAAGCCTACGACTATTATTCTGAGCAGGAAATGTCGGTGGCAGATATTAAGAAAATGGACAAAGAGCGCAGCCGCAAGTCGATAGGTCAGATTCAGTTTGAAGAAGAGTGGTTTTTCGATGAGAAAAATTTGAAGTTTTACAAAAAGGTTAAGGCATTAACTTGGGGTTACGAAGCTCACCCGGGCACCAACGAAAACGGTTTTAATCCGGCATTCCGTGTGGTTTTCCCCGACAATGACTCAACCAAATAATTATATTTTAATATAAGTATCACAAGTGGCAGCAACAGCAAGAACGCCTCTTATGAGGCAGTACAACGAAATCAAAGGACGTTACCCCGACGCAATTTTGCTTTTCCGCGTGGGCGATTTTTACGAAACTTTTTGCAGCGACGCTGTTAAAACGTCTGAAATTCTTGGTATTACGCTCACCAAACGTGCGGGCGACCCTCTTGCAGGATTTCCGTATCACGCTCTCGACAATTATCTTCCTCGTCTTGTGCGTGCGGGTCAGCGTGTGGCTATCTGCGAACAGTTAGAAGATCCTAAACTCACCACAAAACTCGTAAAACGTGGTATCACTGAGTTGGTTACGCCCGGAGTTTCGCTCAACGACAATGTTCTTGAAAACAAGTCAGACAATTTTGCTGCCTGCATCAACCTCGGCAAAGATAAGTCGGGTGTTGCGTTTTTGGATATCTCTACTGGCGTTTTTCTTGTGGCTGAGGGCAGCACCGACTATATCGACAAACTGCTTGCCTCGCTTATGCCCAAGGAGGTGCTTTACGAACGTGCTTGCAAAGAGCGGATTAACTCGCTTTTTGGCTCAAAATACTATTTTTATCCGCTCGAAGATTGGGCTTTTGTGCCCGACACCGCCCGCGAACGCCTTTTGCGACAGTTTAGCACCACGTCGCTCAAAGGTTTTGGTATCGAGGATATGACAGCCGCCACCGTTGCTGCTGGCGCAATGCTGCATTACCTTGATATTACGCAACATACGCAGTTGAGCCACATTATGAAAATTTCGCCCTTAGACGAGGGTAAATATGTTTGGCTCGACAAGTTTACTGTGCGCAACTTGGAGATTTTCAATCCGTTAAGTCCTTCGGGCAAAACTCTTTTAGATGTTATCGACAAAACGTCAAGTCCTCAGGGCGGACGCTGCCTAAAACATTGGCTCGCATTGCCTTTGCGTAATGTTAACCTTATCAACGAACGCTTGAATCTTACTCAGGCACTCGTTGATAATCAGGAACTTTTGGATAATCTCCGCGCCTGTATGCGTCAAGTGGGCGATATGGAGCGACTTGCGTCTAAAATCGCTATGCAGCGTATCAATCCGCGCGAGGTTAACGCTATCAAGTTGGCTCTCACCAATATAGCCGAAATCAAACGACTTCTCAACGCCGAAACTGCCAAAGGTGTAAACGTGTTTATGCCTCTGTGCGAGCAACTTAACCCTTGCTCCAATGTTTCGGAGCGCATTGCCCGCGAAATCAACGACGACCCGCCAGTAATGGTGCAGAAGTGCGGCGTTATCCGTCAGGGAGTTAGCGACGAACTCGACGACCTGCGTATGCTTTCTACCGACAGCAAAGATTATCTTGCCAATATGCGCGAAAACCTTGTGCGTCAAACAGGTATCTCTTCGCTCAAAATCGGCTACACCAATGTTTTTGGTTATTATCTCGAAGTGCGCAACACTCACAAAGACAAAGTGCCCGACGATTGGACACGTAAGCAAACTCTCACTGATGCAGAGCGTTACATTACGCCCGAACTCAAAGAGTATGAGGAAAAAATCCTCAATGCGCAAGACCGTATGACCGAAATTGAGCAGCAGACCTTCAACGCCCTTGTGGCTTTTCTTGGGCAGTATATCGAGATTTTTCAAGCTGATGCCAAACTTGTGGCAAAAATTGACTGCCTTGCATCGTTTGCGCAGGTTTCGATCGAAAACCACTACTGCCACCCCGTTATCAACGACAGCGACTATATCAAAATTACCGAAGGCCGCCATCCTGTTATCGAAAAACAATTGCCCGTGGGCGAACCGTATATTCCAAATGATGTGTTTTTAGACTCTGAAAACCAGCAGATTATGATGATTACGGGTCCCAATATGGCAGGAAAATCTGCATTGCTTCGTCAAACGGCTCTAATAATGTTGCTTGCCCAAGTAGGCTGTTTTGTGCCTGCCAAGGCTGTGGAGGCTGGCTTTATCGACAAGATTTTTACACGTGTGGGCGCGTCAGACAATATTTCGAGCGGCGAATCCACCTTTATGGTAGAGATGAACGAAGCGGCTGGAATCCTCAACAATATCACCCCTCGCAGTCTCGTGCTCTTTGATGAACTTGGTCGCGGAACATCCACCTACGACGGCATTTCTATTGCACAGGCTATTGTGGAGTATATTCACGAGTTTCCAAATGCCAAAGCCAAAACAATGTTTGCCACCCATTATCACGAGTTGAACGATATGCAGGAAACATTCCACCGTATAAAAAACTATAATGTTTCGGTAAAAGAAATCGACGGCAAGGTGATATTTATGCGCAAACTTGTCCCCGGCGGCAGCGAACACAGTTTTGGTATCCACGTGGCAAAACTCGCCGGAATGCCTCCCGTGGTTGTTGCCCGCGCCAACGAAATTATGAAAGAACTTGAATCGGGCAGCCGTGGAGCGGCACTTTCTACACCTCAGCCATCAGTCCCCGAAGTAAAAGGCGCAAAAGAATCCAAAGGCAAAACCAAAGCCACCGATGGCATACAATTGAGTTTCTTCAACTTAGAAGACCCAGTATTAATGCAAATCCGCGACGAAATCCGCAAAATCGACATCAACTCGCTCACTCCCATCGAGGCGCTCAACAAGTTGAACGATATTAAGAAAATCTGCGGATTGAAATAGGCTTAATACGATAAGATAAACTCTACGCGCTTGCGGTCATCTTTTTCGTTTGGGTTGGTAAGTTCGCCAAAACCCTTGCACGTAATGCGGGTAGGGGAGATGCCTTGCTGCACAAGGTATGCTTTTACAGCCTTAGCACGATTTTCAGACAAGATTTCCAACTCTTTTTTGTCGATACCCGAAGCCGTGTAGCCGTTTACTGTCAGGAGCAGTTTTGTATTACTTTTCATCAACTTAACAAGGCGTTTGAGTTCGTTGGTAGATTCGGTATTCAATTGGTGCGACGATGGCTGAAAATACACTTTGCCAAGCGTAAAAGCCACGCCATTTTCTATCTTTATTAAGTCTATATTGTTGATATAGATGTGTTTATCTTTTTTGATAGTGATAGAATTTTCCCAACCGATATAATTGTTTGATTCGGTTTCGATAGAGTATCGTCCGCATTGCCTAACGCTAAACGAATACGCACCTTGGTCGTTGGTGAAGCAATTGCCTACCACCTTGCCCGACGCATCTTTTAGAATAATTTTGGTAGAAACCGCCGCCCACCGTTTGTTGTCCGCCACAGTGCCACGGATTTTATAATGTTCCAACGGCAAAAATTCCGCTGGTAGTTCGGCGATGTAGATATTTTCATCGGCAGAGGCGTTAGACGATACCATATACACTCTCTTGTTGTCGGCAGAGATATGCAGGTAGGCATCCCAATAGGGAGTGTTAAACTGCGCACCGAGATTTATGGGCTCGGTCCAATTGGTCCACGTGTCGTCTAAGCGTCGGGTCATAAAAATATCCGCGCTGCCCATAGAGTTGTGTCCATAACTGCTAAAATATAAAGTAGTGTTGTCGACAGCGATAAAAGGCGTACCGTCGTTGAATCTTGTGTTTACCGTTGCGCCGAGGTTAATAGGTTGAGAATAAGTATTTTCGCTTATCAAAAACGATACATAAAGGTCTAACTGACCAAATCCGCCATCACGGTCGGCAGCAATAATTAGCACATTGTTGTTGGCACTAAGCGCATACGATGAGTGGATGCTCCTGTTGTTGAGGTGTTTGATATTGATAGGAGTGATATGCCATTGATTGTTTTTGAGTTCTGCCCTTGTGATACCGTCCGACGAAATATGCTCAAAACTACTATTGTATACCCCTTCGAGAAAAAGCGTATTACCCGAAGCCTTTATTATCACATTGTCGCTGAGGCTGTTGGGTGGAGAAGGCATTTTTTGTGGTGCGGCAATCTCTCCTTTTGCATCAATGTTTGCAAACCACACATCGCAGTTTCGTTCGGGATTACCCTCGGGAGTAATTCTTGCAAAATAGAGCCTTTCTCCATCGTCCGATTCTACGGGGGCAATTTCGGTACGGTTGGTGGTGATTAGCGGGATGGGCGTTTTGCGTAATGGCTGCGTTTGTGCGCAAACATCTTCGGGGCATAATATCCGTGCCGCCACGCACACTATATATATAATAGATAGTTTCTGCATAATTTTTTTCGCAAAAGTAAATAAAATAGCGCAATAATGCAACTGCCGCGATTTTTTGCACTTAAATACAAATTGCAAGTTGGAGATTACAATATTTAGGTAAAATTGCAAGTTGGAGATTGCAATTTTTAGGTAAAATTGCAAGTTGGAGATTACAATTTTGATTAATGATATTAGGGTATCCCCTTTGTTGGGTGTTATACATTCGGAAACCGAAAAAAAATTTGCCGAGGTTGCAACATTTTTTTTGCACCGGCGTTTAAATATTCGGAAACGCGGCAGAGCGGTAACAAAACTTAACAATAATGTAACCCGAAAACTTGCCACCGTATTTCAAACGTTCTTACATTTGCAATACAATTTACAATTAATATTATTATAAACAAACAAAAACTACAAAAAAATGAAAAAATTAGCAAAATTTTCAGCATTTATGGTAGCTGCTATGTTCGCAGCAACATCATTCACATCTTGTGGTGAAGATGACCCAGCTAATCCCTCAATTGACGAGCAGATTAATTTCGATGGTTTGAATGTTAAAGCTCAGACCAATGGACAGGTTCTTATCGATGGTTCTGTTACAGCTAACACAAAAATCAAATCTTTGGTTCTTTCTACAGATGAGGATGGCAAACAAGTAGTTGTTGACCTTTTGAAATCTGGCGACCAAGAGAAAGTTAAAGCTATCAACGAGGCTGGTGAAAAAGAAAAATCTTTCACACTTTCTATTCCTACTCAGGCTGTTGACGTTCAAACATTGTTCCTCGTAGGTAAAACCAAAGGTGACAAGAAAGCTTCTTCTGCTATCACAGAAACCATTAACTACACCATTGGCGCTGCAAAATCAGAAAAAGGTTCTTACCTTTCTATTATTAACAACAAACAGTTGAATCTTGCTGCTGCTAAAGCTGAGGCTTGCGAAGTTGTTGCTAACTCTGACGAAACTGGTTACAAAGTTGTAAGCTTGAAAAAAGGTACAAATGTAAACAGCAATGAAGTTAAAGCTAAAGCTGGCAAAGTTGCTCTCTATCAGAATGGTGCTTCTGTAGAAACTATCACTGAAGGTGGTGTTATCATCACAAAGAGTGGTGCTATCTGCAAAGTTGTTAAATTCACTCAAGATGCAAGTGGTGATGCTACTATCGAAGGTATCACTATGAAAGGTGGTCTTGGTGCTATCAAATCAGTTGACGTTTCAGCTGCAGAAGCTAATATGTCTAAATAATTTAGATAGTTAACACTTAATCAATAATAAAAAAGCCCGTAGCAAAAATGCTGCGGGCTTTTTTTGTTTGGAATTATGAAGAGAAATTGATATATTTGCAGAGGGTAATTCTTTATTTCATAAAATTCCCTATATTTGCACATTATAAATAAATCACATAATACAAACAATCAAAATTCACACACAATGAAATCACTTAAAGGCACAAAAACAGAACAGAACCTGATGGAGGCGTTTGCCGGTGAAAGTCAGGCTCGTAACAAATACACTTACTACGCTTCAAAGGCTAAAAAGGACGGCTTTGTACAGATAGGCAACCTATTTGAAGAAACCGCAAACCAAGAAAAAGAACACGCCAAAATATGGTTCAAACTGCTTTGCGGCGGCAAAATTCAAGACACTCTTGCTAACCTCAAAGATGCAGCCGAGGGTGAAAATTCAGAATGGACCGATATGTATCCCCGTATGGCAAAAGAAGCCCGCGAGGAAGGTTTCAACGAGATTGCCGACCTGTTTGAAGGCGTGGCTGCTATCGAAAAGGAACACGAGGAGCGTTACCGCAAACTTTTGAAAAATATCGAAGATAAGATTGTTTTCTCGCGCGATGGCGATTGCATTTGGCAGTGCAGCAACTGCGGACACATTGTTGTGGGCAAGTCGGCTCCCGAAGTTTGTCCCGTGTGCGACCATCCTCAGGCATATTTTCAATTAAAAGCCCAAAATTATTAATAGTCAGTGGTATATTTTTTGCAACGTAAATTAATTGAAAAAACGAAAATTTTTTTTACAAAATTTATTCAGTGTATTAAAAAACTTCGTATATTTACGCTTGAAAGAAACTAACAAAATTTAAACAAAAAACACATTCAGAATGGCAGACATTAATTCAATTTGGCAGTTAGATCACGACACAATTATCAAACTGCAAGAGAAAATAGGTACAAAACCCGATGGAATGATAGGTCAAAACACTATCAAAAAACTTCAAGCATGGCTCAACAGCGAGAACAATGCCGGCTTAACAGAAGACGGTAAACTCGGTCCAAAAACAATAAAAGCGCTTCA
>JAFPYT010000285.1 GCA_017394445.1 Bacteroidales bacterium
ATTTGTACAATATTCTGTTTGTCAAGGTTTTATTGATATCCAATAAAAGGGTTGAAAACATTGTTTTATATTGCGGTATGTGAGTGATACTACAAGTTGTTAGTTTGTAGGGGGTGTTAGTGGATGAGTTTTATTTCTATTAAGGTGTATTAGTTGTAGTATCAGAAATTATATTAGTAGTACTATCCGTTTCTTTACAATATTTGAGATAATACTCCTTTGCCTGCGGGATCTCTTCAAACACCTGCTCTTTGGTGTAGATGCCGTCGTGGAAGAGGAAGGCGAAGGACGAGCCTACAAGGGCACGGTTGGTGGCGGTTTGGAGAGTGTCGGCGAGAGGGCGGGCCACGGAGTCGATGCCGGGGTTGACATTGCGGCAGAAAAGCGTTGTGTCGGCGCGGCACAGACCTTTGAATACAACGTTTAATCCGAAGTTTTTAAGGGCGTTGTGGGTTCTGAGCCTGGCGTAGTAGTAATAATCGTTGCCGATTTCCTCGCCGTCGAGGTATTTTACAGGCTTCTGAAACAGTTGCAATGTATCTGGGGAAGGATGCCAACTTATGACTTGGCAGTAGTTCTTGTTGAAATATTTATGTAAAACAACGGTATCACCAATTTTGGCTTTGATTTTTTTATCATAAATATCCGAATCAACTTTATATTGATTAGAAGAGTAATTATCCACCTGTTTTGAATAAGTAATGGTCAAGATATAGTAACTTTGTAAAGATCTGCCACCCTTTTTAATTTGTTCGACAACACCAAGCAGTGAAAAATTGTTTTTTGTTAGCATCCTACTTCGCACATTATTATAGAAATTCAGTCCTGTCAAACCGGCAATAATTGTCATTAATACAGATATAAATATTGAACTCTCCTTGGATTTATTGGTTTTATTAATTATGAAGTAAAATAGCATATTAGCAAATAATATATATAACAGATATTCTTCCACATATATGTAAATGAACAAACATACAAGTAGATTAAATATGAAATATGCTGCTATTATGATAAACACCTTTTTTATCATGCCTTTATTCTTTTTCATTTTCAGGATACAACCAATTATTTTTAATTAAGTCTGTTATCAAGTCTTCTAAGGGTTTGGTCCAAAGTTTCATTTTTACACCTCCATTAAAAATAACAGTAAGCATTTCTTCTTGAACAAATTCCGAGTTTTTGGCTTTGTCAATTACCCATCCTATAAAACAATTGAATGCTTCTTTTAATAGATTTAAGAATAATTCATCATTCGTTATCCCTAAATAAATCTTGCTATAATCAGTATTGGTCAAACAACCCAAAATCGGTCTTTTTTTGGTAACTGTGTTTGCTAACCCATCTTTCAGCATATCACCCCAAAAGTCGAAAGCATAAGATTCTGGATCGTTAATTTTTGTTGTGATTTCGTTGAAAAACTCAGACCAATCCTTATTCCAATTTTTACTATCGTATCTCCAAAGTATAAACTTGGACGCTGCGGCAGACATACATCCCGCCACAAATGCTTGAATTTTGTCTTTTGCCAAATACTTGCCGCTGCTGCGGACTTTGAGTGTGGTGTGTTCCAACAGTTTGCGGACTTCGGTTTCGTGAACCCGACCGAATAGGTTTTCAATGTCTTTGACTTTGAAGTTTGAGAAGCCGTCGATGTGCTCAAAATCGCCTACCATTGCACGAAATGTGTTCGGAGGCAGGTCGCGGGTGAGTGGACTTTTAAGCGTACGAATATACTCTGCTACTACCTTCTTGGTAAGCCTACTGTCGGCATAATGCATCGTCTTACCTAAGTTGGCGAACGAAATACTGCTGGGACGGTATTTTTCGGCGTATTCTACGAAGAGCATAAAGGAGTCGAAGTCGTCAATTGAGATTTTGTTGGTGGTCAACGCCTCTAAAAACTCGCAACTGCGTTCGTGGTGGGCGTTGAAACTCTTGACATAATCATAATCTACCAACCAACTATTTGGAGCGTTAAGTTCGTTCATCCGCTTGAATGAATATGCCATCTTTTGGTCAAATTCGGCGAACTTGTCGAAGTCTTTCAATAGTATTTCGGGCTTGTGGTTGTATGACTGCAAGTTGTCCCACCTTTGGATTAGCCGCTTGTCGGTCTGGTTGAACTGTTCTACGATGTCAATATTTCTGCACCACGCCTCGGGCATATTTTTGTCCATCATCTTGTGCCAAGTATCGCGCATCTGTTTGTCGAATTTGGCTAATGTCTCTGGGTCTAAGTGATTGAAATATTTTTTGAACAGGTCGTCGTAATCCACTAACTCGTTCCCGATTTGGCGCTTGCCACTGACATCAGCCAAGATGTTTGTCATCTGTTTTTCGTGGTCTGTGTTAGCAACAATGGTTGTTTCTAATTTTGAAGATGGTGCGATATTGTCTGCGTTATCCACAATTTTATATGTTGTCTTGTTCTCCCAAACAATTTTTGATTTTTTTGTAATTATGTTGGGAATATGGCGAGTAACCGCACTGGGGACTCCAATGCCGATAAAACCTACTGTATATAATGTGGTATTGCTCCAATCTCCATAGTATCCTGTGTATATGCAACCGATGGCTTCGGGTATTAAATCTAATCCAAACGGCATCAGAAGCACACTTGCAACATCAATTGCCATCAGATTACGATCATATACAACCTGATTCCTGCCCAATAGGAAGACATCGTCGCTTATGTCGTGCGGATTTTGCCAACGAAGCATCTTGTCAGAAACATACCATTGGATAAACTGCTCTGCGGTGGGGCACCTACCTTCCGCATCCAATTCCAACGCGCTTTGTTTTATGCCGTGATTGATTGGAAAATATTCAACATTTTGATTGTCGGACAACAAGACTTTTCTTCTTTCGATTTTCTTCTGCAACGCTTCTACTGAATATGGATTGTGACGCTGTTGTGGCGTTCCATACCCGATGATATAGTCGTTCTGGTCGATATTGATTTCATATGTCAGCCTTGCAAATTCTTCGAACGACTTGTCGCAGAGAATATTCAAGTCATAGATGAGTGAAGAACCCACAAAATCAGTTTTTTTCTCACTGCTGAGCCTTAATATGTTTCCGTCACAAGTAATCACATATTTTAATGCCACATAAGGTTTTGGCACAAGCCTATATATTTTGTCAATAACTTCTATCGGGTTTCCAGTGATGTTTTTGTAGTTGTCGTGGTCTTTGATGCCGCTATATTTCTGGCTTTTGGTATAAAAGCTGCGGGAAAAATACTGCTTGTCGTACGAACGGAGGTCGTTTTTGATTTTATGCTCGCTCCAAACTGGAAGAACCAAGTATATCGACTTGTCGTCGTCTTTGAGGGTGGATTTTTCAAATACGTCCTTAGCCATTTTTGATATTTGCTCGGCGGTGGGTTTCTTATTGAAACAGCACACGTCCACATATATTGAGTTGTTGGTGGCTGAGTGGAAAACTTCGAGGCGGTCGCGATAGTCTTTGGCTTCGTTGCTCTGGTCGGCGTCGCCATCTACTGCAAGGTAGTTTTCTTTTTCAACCTGCGCATTGAGTCTCGAAACCAAACGGTCTACGGCTTCGGTGTAGTCCTCTTCTGACATCTCGGCGTAGAGGGTTTTGAAGACATTGTTTTCGGGTGTGACAAAGTTTTTGCAATCGCAAGTGTTGTCAGATGGGAATACCCTCTGTGCAAGTTTTATCTTTTCGGGGTCGTTAACTATCAATTTGGCAACCTCTACTTTTTTTGCGGCGTGGTCTGGGTCTGTATTATATCCGAAAAACGATACTTGCTTTGTATCTTTGTTGTAATACATTCCATAGTCGTAACCGTCGATTCTTATCTTGGCTACAGCGCCACGGGCTGATTCTGTTTTATCATCCATTGTGTAAAATCCTGACGGATTGTAGTCTTTCAAATCAACAACACGACCGTCGGCTATGTAGAAGTAACGTTGGGTTGCTTTGATTTTTTGGATTTCTTCGTCGGTGATGCAGACTATGTTTGCGCCGAGGTCGAAAGCCTCCGCATCCTCCTCATTCTGCCACCACTTGAATATTTTTCTACTTGGGTCTTGGAGCATATCCCACTGAAAATGCCAGAGTTCTGTGCCGTCGCGGTAGTCCATAAGGTTTTGGGTGCTGCCCGAAACTTGCGATTCGGGGAAGGGGTGCTCGAGTCCGGCGATGCCGTGACCAAGTTCGTGGGCGATGGTGCGGTTTGCTGCGCCCGGGTAGATGAATCCGTAGGGATAGTAGCGCGGCATATAGCCCGCCACGCCGCCTGTCTCGGCTTTGGGGATAAAGAAGAGGTAGGCGGTGTTGTCTTCATATTTTTCGCCAAAGGCTTCGAGCACTGCCTTTTGTGAGGCGTTCCATACCGAGCCGGCTACCTTGGTGCCGCCGTGGGTGAAGTTTTCGATGCCGCTGACTTGGAGGTCGCGGGTTTCGATTTTAAAACTATCTGCGCACTGACGGTATACCTTATTTAAATAATTTTCTAAATCTTTTACGTTCGGTAGTTTTGCCCCGTTGACACTTATCAGTACCACCTTGTAAGTCTTTTTCTGATAGGTATTCAAAAATAGTTTTCCTATCTTTTGGTCGCCACGATAAGCGTAGATAAAATTGGTGTCGGCTTTGGATACGCCTGTGAAGGCGAGGATGTTGCCGTCTACTACTTTGAGTTTTACACCGTATTTGTCTTTGAAAATTACCGAATCTTTTTCGGGGTAACTGCCGAAGTCTACTACTACACGGTCGGATTTGCCACTTTCTACCGATTTGTAGCGGAAATCATAACTGCCTGATTTTGGGTAGTATTCATCGGTGGCGAAGATTCCGTGGTTGCCGCTGCCCACACGGTCGAAGGCGTAGGTTTGGGCGTCGTATTTCGTAAAGTTTATCTGCCACTGCGCAAGGGAGTCTGATTTGCGGTGGTATTCTTTTAGGAGGGCTTTGTTGCCGCCCGTGGCTCGGTATTCTTTGATGCCCATTGGTTGTCCGTTCTTACTTATTACTAAGCTGTCGCCCTGTCCGTCGGTGATTAGGCACTGAGAGGTGTTCTTGTTGGTGTGCACTTCGGTCTCGGTGGTGGTGCCGTCGGAGTTTACCACAACGGCGTACAATGTGCCGTCGGCGGC
>JAFPYT010000286.1 GCA_017394445.1 Bacteroidales bacterium
AAGATTATCGAAAACTATTTTATCTCCAACCCCAAGAAAGAGGGCGTGTCGATATATTTTGAACATCCGCTGCAAGGCTCAGAATATCCTCAATCGTCGTACCGTGCCATTGCCAAATACGAACTTTACCTGCGATATTTTGTTGAGGCACAGCGATATATTAATTTCCCCAACGCATACCACACCATAGGGTCGGCGTTTGCAGTTAGGGCTTGGGTATACGCTGCCGAAGGCGGAATGAACAGGCGTCAGGCAGGCGAGGATTTCTATTTTCTCGAAAAGATTATCACCCGCGGACGGTATGGCGAAATCAACGATGCCGCAGTATACCCATCGCCGCGTGTCTCCGACCGAGTTCCCTTCGGTACAGGTGCTACTATGGGCAAACTTAGCAACGGAGAGAGCGAATATATGGTGTACAATCCTATCACGTTTGAGTGGCTTAAACGTTTCTTTGCCTCGGCATCTAATATCAAATGTCATCAAAAGCCCGACACAGACCCCGTGTTAGAGGAGTTTTTAGTAGCAAATGATTTTTACAGTCAAACCGACGGTATGATAGAAAACAGCACATCCGACCGCACTTTTATGCAGCGTTTTTTCACTTGGTTCGACGCTTTTCGTATGATAAAGTTTCTCAACTTTGCCCATGAGCAACATGTTAATAAAGTGCCAGTAGAAAAAGCAGCGGCAGATATGGCTGTTATGATGGGGAATTGCAATATACCAACCGATACAATAGGGCTGTTAAAATGGTATAGACAAAAAGAGCGGTTGTTTGCCAGCCACTAATGATTCTAATGATTACACGGCAACTTAACTGTAAACGTTGACCCTTTGCCATATTCTGATTGCACATCGATAGTGCCGCCGAGGAGTTCTATATAACTTTTGGCAATGGCAAGACCAAGTCCCGTGCCGTTGGTAGTACCCACAGTATCGCTGTTGTTTAAACGGACAAACCGACGGAATATCAGCGGAATATTTTCGGGAATGATGCCACAGCCGCTGTCAGCCACCGAAAACACCACAAAATTGTTTTCTACCGACAAATTCACCTTCACAAATCCTTGCTGTGTGTATTTTAGCGCGTTGTTGATCAAGTTGGTAAAAACCTGTTTTAACTTAACTTCATCGCTGCAAATAACAAGCTTGGTGGATTCTGAAGAGTAATTAAACTCAAATTGAATATTTTTGTTAGATTCGGCTTGTTTTTGAATTATCTTAAACACCTCGAGCACAATTTGATAGATATTCACATCATTCATTCGTGCCGAAATTTGCCCAGTATCAATTTTTGATATTTCCATCACATCGGTAACAATGCCCAAAAGCTGCTTGGCACTATTGCGAATAATGTCGATATAGAGCATTTTGTCGTTTTCGTCCACATCGTCGTCTTTGAGCAGGTCGGCAAATCCGATAATGCCGTTCATAGGAGTGCGGAACTCGTGGCTGAGGTTTTCGAGAAACGAAGTTTTAAGTTGGTCGCTCTCTTCGGCACGCTGCGTGGCGCGGATAAGTTCGGCATTCGACATGCGGAGCTCTTCATTAAGAGCTTGATATTGGTCGTTCTGCTCTTTGATAAGATTGTTTTGCCTAACGGTTTCAGTAATATCAAACACCGACACTAAACCTGCAAAAATATTGTTTCGCGAATCGAGAACAGGCACTGCTGCCATAAAAACCGAAATCCTTTGCCCCGAAGATTTAAGGACTTCAAGGTCGCGACATTCGGCATAATGTCCTGTTTTTAACGCCATTACAATTGGCAATTGCTCGAACGGATACTCTTCGTTGGTTTGTGCTTTAAACCAATGCTTATGAGTTTTTTCGCTGATACAATCAGGAATACCATCATCGTAAGCAAGTATCTCTAACGCCTTGGCATTAACACTGATAATTTTACGCGTCTTCAACTCTATCATATAAATACCCACAGGCACATGCTGCAACAGAGCCTGAAGGATATTGTATTGCTTGGTAAGTTTTTCTTCGTTGATTTTCAGTTTTTTATTGAGTTCTGACAGTTTTTTGTTGGTTTTTTGCAACAGTTGGGTCTGCTGCAAAAGGTGGTGTTCTGATTCTTTTTTAACATTAACGTTAGTGACTGTACCACTAATAATTAAAGGAGTGCCGTCAACGCCGAGGGTTTCGAGCGTGCCGCGAAGCCAGAACCAGATAATATTTCCATAATGGTCTCTCAGCCGGAACTCATCAGTACGGTCTTGAAATGAAGGACTGATAAAATCTTTGTAGGCAGTGTTTACCACAGGTTTGTCTTCATCCACCACAAGGTCGTAAAACTCTTCAAGAGTAATCGACGAACGGTTAGTAGGATATTTCAAAAGACGGAGCAGCGAAGGGAAAAAATAAAACGAACGTTTAGCAAGATTAAGTTGCCAAACAGCGTCGGAACCTGTTGCAACAGCCTTTTCAAGACGAGAGATACGTAATCTAAGTGTGTTTTCACATTCGGCATACCGCGAAACATCGTAAAACATAAAAAGAAATTTCTCTGGCAGACGCTTTACAGTAATTTCGGCATATTTAAACCGCTGGCTTTGAGAATAAAACTGAAGGCGGATTACTGCGCTATCGTCTTTCATGGCAGTGTTGATGGCAAAATCTATCTTGGCGGTAATACTTTGTCCATCTGGTTGAATATCAGGAGCAAAATCTTCAAATCTACGATACAGCACTTGGTCGATATCGTCTAATTCAAAAAACTTGAGCGCGGCATCGTTTGCCCATATTATCTTATCAGAATAAGTAAACATGGGGAAATGTGAATTTGGATAATCAAACGATATGTCGCCACTATTTGCCATAGCTATTAAGTTTTTTGAAATGTCAAAGTTTTGTTGCTGAGTATAAGCAGATTGTTGATAGCATCAGCAACACTATCAGTTGTAATAGGCCTGGTAATAATTGTGCGTCCCACTATCGGAGCAGATGCCAAAATACTTGCCTCGGTATGCGGTTGGGCTATGATTATTATCGTTACCGAAATATCAATTTGTGGTAGTTCTACGGCAAGGGTATTGGATCCGGGCAGGTCGAGGTCGAGCAAAACAAAAGCCACATCGCGGTTGTCGTTGTACATTTCGTAGGCCTGACGGTAGGTGCGTGCCACAAGTGTTTTGCATCCACAAGTATTCAAAAATTGTGTAATTAATTGAATATCATCATT
This sequence comes from Bacteroidales bacterium, assembly GCA_017394445.1. Taxonomy (GTDB): domain Bacteria; phylum Bacteroidota; class Bacteroidia; order Bacteroidales; family UBA3824; genus UBA3824. The sequence continues at coordinate 3,194 of JAFPYT010000286.1, forward strand.
GTTATCCGAAATAAGCAGAATATTACCATCAAACGGATTTGTGTCTACCGCTTTGGATATTTGCGAATACAAATCGGTAGATAGTTGCGGCATTTGAGCAGGAATATCAAATGTAAAGGTGCTCCCCGCTCCCACTTGACTATCAACAGAGATTCTGCCACCCATCATATTAAGCAATCCTTTACAGATACTTAGTCCTATTCCAAGACCTTGATAATGACGCGATAATGAATTATCTACTTGATAAAAACTTTCAAATATCTCGTTGTAGCGGTTTGGAGGTATTCCTATTCCATTGTCGGTAACCGAAAACAACACACGGCTATCGGTAATGCGGTAATCTATTGCGATTTGCCCTGATTCTGAAAATTTTACAGCGTTATTTATAAGTTTTAACAGGACGATTTTAAGCCCCTCTTCATAACTTGTAATATACTTTTTTTCTTTAAAATTGCACCCAAATTTTAGCGTCAAAGGCTTGCCCGACTGTTTGATAAGAAAATCGGCATGCATGTTAATACCATTGAGCAGAAAATTTAGGTCGAATGGCTGCGGTGTAATAGTAATATCGCCCGACTGAATTTTAGAATAGAGCATAATGTTGTCGAACACTTCGAGAAACCTTTTAGAATGAGTTACAAGGTTTTCGGTATGCTCAGCGCGGCGTTCGGGCGAAAGCGTTGGGCGGCAAAGCATATCGGCGCAACCCATTATAATATGTATAGGAGTGTGAATTTCGTGACTTACACACGCCACAAAAGCCGATTTGTAACGGTCGCTAACCTCGGCACGGGTACGGGCTTTTTGCAAAAGTTCGCGATTAGCAGATATTTGTGCAGAGGCTTCGGCTATTTGCACGGCATCGTCGTTAACCTTTTGCTCCAACACCGATGCGGTAGATTGACGTATTTCTAACTCTTTTTGCAACAATCGGTTTTGATTGTTAGCCTCGCGCAATGCCTCCTGCGATTCTTGAATAGTTTTTCGACACATCATCACCTCAGACTCTAATTTATCTTGTTCGTTGAGCACCTCTTGATCTTGTCCGCGCTGCCAAATCATCATTAAACAAAAGGCAAGCAGATTAAACAGCAGCAACACCGTTATTATGCCCACAAGCTGCCATTTAAGCGAACTATCTGCCACAGTGATAGTGCTTATAGAAATCCGCCACCATACCACGGCAGCTATCAGCACATGAATAGCAACGAAGATAAGCACGAAAACTATTGGTCGCGATTGTAGCAATTTGATTATATGATGCTTGCGTTCTGAGGTCATAACCTACTTTTTATCGTTGCTTTGATGGAAACACAGTTCCAAATTTACCTTTTTTCATAAGTTTGCTTGCCACAAATCCTATTAGCACAAATGTTGCCAAAGTTACGCCGGTGGCTATTGCGGTGTGGGTAAAAAACTTATCTTGAAGCATTTGTGTGGGTACAATTGTGCCGCTAACATAAAAATAGTTGTAACAGAAAAATGCGGCGGCGGCTATTATGCCCGTTATCCAAAACCATACGCGGCGTTTTTTGGCATCGGTGGGATTCTTGCCGCCTTGGTAGGCTATCATACTGCTAATCAATATGGCTATGCCCACAAATACCAATGCCGCTACTATGGCTAAAATATAGGTGTTGGATATCAATCCGTCTACCTGCATTATGTTTTTGTACTCGTAGTTCATATTCTAATAAGGTAATGTGTATAAATAATAGGTGTAAATTACTTTATCTTTGGGGTTGGCGGCGTTGAGCGCACCAAGAATGCTGTTGTACATACTGCGGTTTTGCTTTACCTGCTTGCCTTCCCAAATAAATTTATCTAAGTTGGCGTTTTGCGCATTTACCGATACATCGCTCAATATCAAATCGATACGCAAGAGATTGAAGTCGGTGTTAGATAATCCTGTTTCAGAGAAATTGGAATTTAGTTTGATGCATACCTCACCTTTTTTAGTAGTGTTGTAGGTTTCGGCAAAGTGCTTTTCGTCGAATTTAAAGAGGTCGGGGATAAACTTTGCGGGTGGCGTGGGCTTAAACACTGTATCGTACATAAGTTTGCCGTCGGCTGTGTACCCCTCGTAATGCCCAGGACAAGAGATTATGGGCAAACGGTTTTCGTCTAACAGAGGTTCGCCTTTTTCGTCGGTAACAAATGTGGGCGGATTTGCCTTTACCTCGGCCACCATATTAAAGCGGTTGAAATCGGCAGTAACGTTGCTAACCTTAATGTCAAGAGTTTTAACGGTGTAAAATTCCATCTTGCTCAAATCCACATTTAGGCGGCTGAGCAGCGGCGCACCGTCGGGCACAGGGTTTCCGTTTTGGTCGTAACTCTGTCCGATATATTTATAAAGGTCTTTCCAACGGTTCATAATTGGCACAAACTCAAAGTTGTCGCCGTTGACAAATGCGGTTTCGTCCACGCCTGCGTTTTCGTTTGCACCGCCCGTGGTAACGCTGTAATCTTTGGTAATGTCTACGGCGTTGGCAGTGAATGCGAAATGTGTGTAAGCGTAGTTTCGTGCCTCGATAGAGTTTTGCAGATAAAACATAAAGTCGGCAGCCACATTGTTGGAAGAGTTTTTGGGCACAAAGCAGATATAGAAAATATGTTTCTGCTTACCAGCGTCGGGATGGTCGGTGATAAAAAACTCGATGGTGTTGCCGTCGCGTAGCCAACGTTCAAACTCCTCGCGAGCCCAAGGGTCGTCGCGTTCGCCGTTTTCCCACAGTTCGCCGTCGGTGATAAACACTGCGGCAAGTCGGCGGTTTACGATGTCTTTTACAGCGGTGTTGAGCGGAGCATTGTCGCCCTTGAAACGTGCCGCCTCTTTGATTTTTTTGTAGAGCTGGCTTTTGTCTAAGTTCTCTATTTTATCGATGCTAAAATTGTTAACTTCGTAAAAATCAACTGTTGAGATTTTCAGACTATTGATAAACAACTGATAAAAATTGGCGGTGTTGGCATCCTTAAAGGCCGTTTTCATACTGCCGGAATAATCCAAGTAGATGGCAAACCGCTCGGCGTTGCTCTGCCTCATCGGCGGAAAATAGTTGTAATGGTAAGCCTTAATCAACTGCTTAGGCTCGTAGGTTTTCAACGGGCAGCCGCTCTTGCCGCACGAGGCAAGCCCCACAGCCAAAACCATCGCCAACAATACCAAATGCGTATTTATAATCTTCATTTGCAGAATCCTTTTTCACATTTTTAAACCGTGTAAATATACGGATTCTTTTTAAAGTTGGCGATGATTTTTGAAAAAAAATTTCAATGTATTATTCCATATAAAAATGCGTAATCTTTAAATCTCTATCGCGGCTGCTGCTGCCTACATAAACCAAGAAATTGCCGGATTCAAAGATTTTTTCAAGTTTTTCGTTGTAAAACATCAGGTCGTCTTTGGTAAGTTCAAAGGTAACTTCTTTGCTTTCACCGGCTTTGAGGTAAACTTTGTTGAACCCTTTCAACTCTTTGATGGGACGCACCACTGATGAAAACTCGTCGCGGATATATAGTTGCACCACTTCGGCACCGTCTACGCTGCCGGTGTTGGTTATAGTGGTGGTGATTTTTACGGTAGCAGATTGTGGCACAGTGTCTTGTGAAACTTTTGGCTGCGAAATATCAAATGTGGTGTAACTCAATCCAAAGCCAAAGGGATATGTGGCGTGGTTGGTTTTGGGTTCCCACGATTGATAAACAAAAGAATAAGTTCCTGTGGCAGTGTCGCATACGTAGGGGAAAATGGTGTCGCCACGGTCTTCAAACACGTAACTGCGAAAACGGTTTGGCTTCATATTATAGTAGCATGGCAACGCGCCTGCCGAAGATGGCATTGTTACCGAAAGTTTCCCTTCAAAATTGTATTTACCAAAAATCACGTCGGCAACCGCATTACCGCATTGCTGCCCAAGGTAAAAGCACTGCACAAGGGCATTGGAATTTTCTGCGGCGGGACGGATATTGAGCGGACGTCCACCAAAAACAAGCGTTACCACGGGTTTGCCTGTGGCTTTGATTTTTTCTACAAGTTCGTTTTGAAGTCCGAGAAATTCAAGATTGTCGCGGTCGCCACGGTGCGATTCTAACCACGCCTCGCGCGAATACGATACATTTTCGCCAACGCAAAGAACCACCACGTCGGCTGATTTGGCAACGCTAACGGCTTCGGAAATCATTTTGCGGGCGCGGTCGTCGGAGATAAGTGCCTGATTGTCGTTTTGCCAAAATGACGGACCAAAATCGCTCAAACGGCATCCTTCGGCATACGAAACTGCAATATTGTTGGCATCGCCAAAGGCTTTAATTCCTTCATATACAGATACTCCGGGAGTTACAGGTTCGGCTGTGTATCCACCATAGTCGAGTGTTTTGGCATTGGGACCAATTACTGCAACCTTTTTAATCTTATTCGTCAATGGCAACACACCGTCGTTTTTGAGCAATACCATAGTTTTGCGGGCAGTTTCGCGAGCAAGGTCTAAATGCTCAGCACATTGATTGATTTCTAAAAGTGCAGGAATGTCAACGGGTTTGTCCTCGTCGAAAAGTCCGAGTCTCCATTTGGTAACAAGCAGGCGTATCAATGCTTTGTCGATGAGCGATTCGCTGATTTCGCCCTTTTGTACCGACTCTTCTAACATTTGAAAAGTGCCTTCGCTGCCGATGATGTCGATTTCGATACCCGAATTTAAAGCAAGTTCAGCAGCCTTGCGATACGATGGAGCAAGATGGTTGACATCGTACATACGGTCGATGGCGTTTTGGTCGGAAACAATAAGTCCATGAAAACCAAACTGTTGACGCAAAACATCTTTCAACAGCCAAGGATTAACGGTAACTGGCACGTCGCACACATCGTTGTAGGCTGGCATTACACATGCAACACCTGCTTTTACGCACATTTCAAAGGGGATAGAATGATTGTTCATAAGGTCGTTGGCAGAGCCGGGGAAACACGCCACATTGCGTCCGCCTTCTACCTGACCGTGACCCATATAGTGTTTGAGTGTGGCAGCCATCTTCAACCGTCCGTTTGGCGATGCCTGCTGAAATTCTCTCACCGCTGTGCAACCATAAATGCCACAAAGCAGCGGGTCTTCGGAATACATCTCTTCAATGCGTCCAAAACGTGGTTCGCGGGCAAGGTCTAAAATCGGCGAAAAGAGCATATTAATGCCTCTTGCACACGATTCTTTGGCTGTAACGGCGTAAACCTTGCTCAAAAGCGTGGTGTCCCAACTGCATCCAAGCGCAATAGCCTGCGGAAAAACAGTGGCATCAACGCCCATCAAACCGTGAAGTCCCTCGCCGATAAAAATAATCGGAATCGGGTGAGCAAGGGTGTTGTTGTACTCTTTGAGCGAATTAACGGTGCGAGCATATTTTGCCGGCGGACATCCTCCAAAATCGATATTCATCAAGCCCATACCGTAGGGATAATATTTGCGCAAGGTGTCGAAATTGAGGTTTCCCACCGAGTCGGACGCCAATTTGATAACATAAATGCTACCCGACTGCAACTGCGCAAGTTTTTCTTTGAGCGAAAGTTGCGACACTACGCTGATAGCCTTGTTGATGGCAGAGTCGATAAACGATTGGCTCTTAGGGTAATCGTTTAACTCTTCGGAACGATTGCTGCACGATGATGCGGCAACTGCTACCGATAACAATATTGACAGATAAAGGGTATAGTTTTTCATAAGTTTTTTGCAATTAAAAGATTTTGGCATTATTTGCCGAATTTTTGCATCAGCCTGAATGCGAGGTCGTTTTGTTCGGGTGTGCCCACGGTGATGCGGATGCAGTTGTCGCACATGGGCATTCCGTGACGGCTGCGGAGAATTACGCCGTTGTTGATCATATACTGCTGCAACTCTTTGTGTTTGGCGGTGCGTATCATAAAGAAGTTGGCATCGCTGCGGAACACTTTTTCGATGTAGGGCAATGTGGCTACGTTTGCCATAAAACGGTCGCGCTCGCTAACAAGAAGTTTAACGGTGCGTTTAAAACCTTCAACATCTTGAAGTTTTTCTACAAGCGATTTTTGGGTAAAACCGTCCATATTGTAGGGCAGTTTCACCTTGTTGATCATAGCCGCCAACTCTTTGCTCATATAGCCCACGCCGGCACGGAGCGAAGCAAGTCCCCAAGCTTTTGAAAATGTTTGTATTACAACCAAATTGTCGTAATCTTTGAGATAGTTGATGCACGATTCCACGCCCGAAAAATCGTTGTAGGCCTCGTCGACTACCACCAATCCTTTGAAATTCTTCACCACTTCGATAATCTGCTCGGTGGGATATGCTATGCCCGTGGGATTGTTTGGCGAACAGATGATTATCATTTTGGTGTTTGGCGTAACGGCGTTTAAAAGTCGCTGAGTGGAGAACGAAAAATCTTCGTTGAGCATCACCTCGTTGAACTTGACATCGTTGAGGTTTGCCAAGGTGTAATACATACCGTAACTTGGTGCAAGCGACAGAGCCTCATCTTTTTGCGGATTGCAAGCCACACGGTAGACAAGGTCGAGAATCTCGTCGCTGCCGTTGCCCATAACCATATTGGCCACCTCCACACCCTTGATTTTGGCGAGAATGGTTTTAGGGTCGATTTGCAGAGGGTCGGGATAACGGTTCCAAGTGCCAAAAGGATTTTCATTGGCATCAAGAAAAACGTAGTCGCCCTTGCTCACAAGGTCGCGGGCGGCAGAATACGCCTCCATTGAGACGATATTTTTTCTCAAAAATTTATCTAAATTCATGTTTTATAACATTAATGAACGTTAATAATCAATTCTTCACCCCAACCGCACCGTTACAGCGTTTTTGTGAGCATCCAACTGCTCGGCTGCCGCCATTGTTTCGATGGCAGGACCGATGGTTTTGATGCCTTGCTCGGTGATGGTTTGAAAGGTGATTTTTTTGGTAAACGAATCCATATTCAATCCAGAATAGGCTTTGGCTGCTCCGTTGGTGGGTAGGGTGTGGTTGGTGCCTGAGGCATAGTCACCCGCACTTTCGCAAGCGTAATGACCTATAAACACGCTGCCGGCATTGGTAACAAGTTCGGCAAGATTGAGCGCATCGTCGGTAGAGAGAATAAGGTGTTCGGGTGCCCAAAGGTTCGACAATTGCACCGATTTTTGATTGTTTTCGGTAACAACGGCAAAACTCAGTGCAAATGCTTTTTCGGCTATCTCGCGGCGAGGGAGTAACTTCAACTGACGTTCTGCCTCGGCAATTATCTCGTTTTTCTTAGCCTCATCGCTCACAAAAAGTCCTACCTGCGAATCGGTGCCGTGTTCGCATTGCGACAGCAAATCGGCTGCTGCATATACGGCGTTGGTGGTGCTGTCGGCTACAACGGCAAGTTCCGAAGGACCTGCGGGCATATCTATTGCGGTTTCCGACGAGTTTACCAACTGCTTGGCAACGGTTACAAAGCGGTTGCCGGGTCCAAAAATCTTCGACACCTTGGGAACTGTCTCTGTGCCGTAAGCCATAGCCGCAATTGCCTGTGCGCCACCGATTTTAAAAATCTTGGTAACGCCCAAAAGTTTGGCGCAGTAGAGAACCACCGAATTGATGTTTCCACCGCTACGGGGAGGCGAACAAAGCACAATCTCTTTGCAGCCAGCAAGTTTGGCAGGAATGGCAAGCATCAGCACAGTTGAAAACAACGGTGCGCTGCCGCCGGGGATGTAGATTCCCACCTTTTCGATGCCCACGGTTTTTTGCCAACAAACTATGCCGTCGGAGGTGGGAACTTTGTGTATCTGTGTGGGAATCTGACTTTTGTGAAATTTCTCAATATTAGCCTTAGCAATGAGGATAGCCTTTTTGAGATCTTCGGGAACTTCTTTTTCGGCTTCTACAAGTTCCTGCTCCGTTACCAAAAGATTGTCGGGACAGGAGTTGTCGAATTTCATTGTAAGTTCGCGCACAGCACGGTCGCGGCCGTTGCGCACCGAATCCAAAACCTGCTGAACCACAGGTATAATGTCGTCGGTTTTGGCAGCGGGACGTTTTGAGCGCAGTTCAAAATCTTTGTCGGTTGTATATTCTATTGTAAACATTATAGTATCATTTTTTCGATCGGAACTACTAAAATACCTTGTGCGCCTTCGGCTTGCAATTGGTCGATAATCTCCCAAAACTGATTTTCCTTAACCACGCTGTGCACCGAAACCCATTCGCCGTCGGCAAGGGGAACTACCGAAGGACTTTTCATTCCGGGGAGTAACGAGATAATTTTGTCTAAGTTTTTCTTGGGCGCATTCAACAAAATGTATTTGTTAGACTTGGCGGCTTTGATGGCGTGAATACGGAAAAGAAGTTTTTTGATAATTTCCTCTTTTTCAGCGTTGAGGTTTCCGTTTTTAATCATTACAGCCTCAGAAAATACCATCTGCTCTTTTTCTACCAAGCCATTGCTGAGCAATGTGCTACCGGTAGAAACAATATCGAAAATAGCGTCGGCAAGACCAATTACAGGACAGATTTCTACCGAACCCGAAATCACGTGAATGTCGGCTTTGATGGCGTTCTCGCTGAGCACTTTTTTGAGAATGTTGGGATAGGTGGTGGCGATTTTTTTGCCATTAAACCAATTGAGACCTGTGTACTGAGCGTCGCGGGGAATAGCGAGCGAAAGACGGCACTTGCCAAAACCAAGTTTCTCGATGGTTTCTACCTGCTTGCCTGTTTCCCAAATAACGTTTTCGCCCACAATACCGCAGTCGGCAACGCCATCAGCCACGCACTGAGGAATATCGTCATCGCGAAGGTAAAGAATGTCAACGGGAAAATCTGCTGCCGAGGCAAACAAAATACGTGATGAGTTGCTCGAAATGCTGATTCCGGCTTTTTCAAATAGGTCGATAGACTTGTCGCTCAAACGACCCGATTTCTGAATTGCAATTTTTAATCTTTCCATTTTTATGTGTTTTATTTAATTAATTACCAAATAAAAAAGGCCGAACCCCTTGTTGTGCGGTTCGACCTTTATATTTTACAAAACAAAAACAACCGATGTCGTACGCACACAACTATCTGCCTCCATAATGATGGTGGTGGTGATGGATTGTATGGCACTCGGTGTATTTCATCTTGGTTTGTTTTTACCACAAATATTACGGCACAAAGGTGAATATTTTTTTTTAATAATGCAAGTTTATTCAGATTTTTTTGATGTAAAAACAATATTTTGTATATTGCAGCATATTAATACACCAATTTTATACGATTTAATGATGTTATTTTCAGAACGTTGGAAACGATTAAAAGAGGCTCATTCGCAACTACTATCGAGGCGCAACGAGCCGGAAATTCTTGGCAACGGTATTTTTACACGTTATAAATATCCAGTGCTAACCGCCGAGCACACCCCTTTGGAATGGCGTTACGACCTCAATCCCGATACCAATCCTTTCCTTATGCAGCGGATCGGTATCAATGCTGTGTTTAATGCTGGTGCTATTAAGTTTAACGGCAGATACATTGTGGCGGCAAGAGTGGAGGGTTACGACAGAAAATCGTTTTTTGCCATTGCCGAAAGTCCCAACGGTGTGGACAATTTCCGCTTTTGGAACAAGCCCGTGGTAATGCCGCAGACCAACGACCCCGACACCAATGTTTACGATATACGCCTCACCCTTCACGAGGATGGATGGATTTACGGCATATTCTGCACCGAACGCAAAGACCCGACTGCTCCCGAAGGCGACACCGTAATGGCTGTGGCGGCGGCAGGAATAGCACGCACCAAGGATTTGGTAAATTGGGAACGGTTAAACGACCTCAAATCGCACTCGGGACAGCAGCGCAACGTGGTGCTCCATCCTGAGTTTGTAGACGGAAAATACGCCCTCTACACTCGTCCACAAGACGGATTTATAAATGTTGGTAGCGGAGGAGGAATAGGATTCGGACTTTGCGATGATATTGCACACGCCGAAATTTTTGAAGAAAAGATTATCGACAACAAAATATACCACACTATTAAAGAGGTAAAAAACGGAATGGGTCCCGCTCCTATCAAAACTCCCGAAGGATGGCTCTGCCTTGCCCACGGAGTAAGGAACACCGCTGCCGGACTCCGCTACGTGCTTTATATGTTTATGACCGCATTAGACAACCCAACAAAAGTTATCTATCAGCCAGGAGGATATTTTCTTGCTCCCAAATATATGGAGCGCGTTGGAGATGTGTCAAATGTGGTTTTTAGTAATGGTTGGATTGCTGACGACGATGGTAGAGTGTTGATTTATTACGCATCGTCCGACACCCGCCTTCACGTGGCTGAAACATCGGTAGACCAATTGGTTGACTACTGCAAAAACACTCCTCAGGACAATCTCCACTCGCATCTTTCGGTGCAGAGTATTATCAACCTTGTAGACAATAATAATTTTTATACCAACAATTTAAAATAATGAAAAGAACCTTATTGACATTAGCCGCTGTGGCAACTATTGCTGCATCTGCCACGGCAAACGTAAAAATGCCGTCGATTTTTACCGACGGAATGGTTTTGCAACAAAAAACCAACGCGCCTGTGTGGGGATTTGCCGACCCGGGCGAAAAAATCACCGTTGCCACCACTTGGGACAACAAAACAGTTTCTACCGAAGCCGCTGCCGACGGCAAATGGATGGTGAAGGTAAACACCCCTTGCTACGGCGGTCCTTACGCCCTCATTATCAACGGCAAAAACACCGTATTCATCAACAACGTGATGATTGGCGAGGTGTGGATAGCATCGGGACAGAGCAATATGGAGATGCCTATGAACGGCGGTTTCTACGGACAAATTCTCAACGGTCCTGAGGACATTGCCAACAGCACCAACAACGACATCCGCATCTATATGGCGCAGCGCAACACAAGTTTTAAGGAAGAAGGCGACTGCGAAGGCGTTTGGAAGGCTGCATCGCCACAAAACACTCCTCAATTTGGTGCCACCTGCTACTATTTTGCCCGCAAACTCAACGAGGAACTTGGTGTGCCTGTGGGCATTATCAACACATCGTGGGGCGGCACTCCCGTAGAGAGTTGGATTCCGCAAGAATACATCAAAAACGTGCCCGAATATAGCCAGATTGTCAAAGACATAGCCGTAAGTTCGCCCATTATCGACAAGCGTGTGGAATGGCTCAGCAAGAAACCCACCGTTTCGATGTTTCCCCGTCCCGACCTTGGCGACAGCGACCTTGCAAAACCCGACTTCAACGACACCAAATGGCACTCTATGAAAGTTCCCGGACTTTGGGAAGGTTTTAACGAGGTGCGTGCTTTCGACGGAATTGTTTGGTTTAGAAAAACCATCAAAATTACCCCCGCAATGGCTGGCAAAGAACTCGTTATATCGCTCGGACCCATCGACGACGGCGACGAGACATATTTCAACGGCGAACTCATTGGTCGCAACAACAACTACCAAGCCGACCGCGTTTACACCGTGCCAGCCGACAAGGTGAAAGCAGGCAAAGCCGTTATCGCTATCCGTGTAACCGACAATCAAGGCGGCGGCGGACTCTACGGCGAAGTTTCCAAATTGAAATATTACACCAAGGGCAACGAAAAATCTGCCGTCACCCTCGCCGGAATGTGGAAATATCTGCCCATAGCCGAACTCTCAAAGGGCAAACTCTACAAGTTTGACATAGCCTCGATGGAGTTTTTCCAACGTCCGATTAGTCCCACCGATTTGAGCGAAATGACCGCCACTACTCTCTACAACGCTATGATAGCACCGTTTGTACCCTACGGCATAGCAGGCGCAATATGGTATCAGGGCGAGGCAAACGTGGGTCACGCTGAGGAGTATTCACGCACTTTCCCGCTAATGATTAAGGCTTGGAGAGAAAAATGGGGTCAGGGCGATTTCCCGTTCTACTACGTTCAGATTGCACCCTACGACTACGGCACAAACGGACACTCGGAAGAAATTCGTGAGGTTCAGCGCATTTCTTTGTCGGTTAAGAACTCAGGAATGGCTTCTACCATCGATATTGGCAACAACAAAAACATCCACCCTGCCAACAAGGTAGAAGTAGGCAACCGCTTGGCTCTCTGGGCTTTCAAAAACATCTACGGCAAGGATGTAGTTTGCAGCGGACCTCTATTTAAGAGTCAAGAAATCAAGGGTAACGCCATTTACCTAAGTTTCGATTATGCCGACGGTCTCAATGCCAAAGGCGGCACGCTCAAAGGATTTGAAATTGCAGGCAAAGACGGCAAATTCTATCCCGCCACAGCCGTTATCGAAGGCGGCAAGGTAAAAGTTTCGTCCGACAAAGTAGCCGCTCCCGCATCGGTGCGCTACCTTTGGAGCGACTGTGTAGACCAAGCCACATTGTACAACGGTGCAGGATTGCCAGCAAGTTCGTTTCAAACAACCAAAGCGTGGTAAAATAAGCAATTAAGCAAATAAAAAAGGGTGCGACATTTTGCCGTACCCTTTTTTATTAATTAGTAGATTATTACATAAAATACCTTTCGTACAATCCTTTGAAACCGCTACCGTGACGAGCCTCATCCTTAGCCATTTCGTGAACGGTGTCGTGGATAGCGTC
>JAFPYT010000287.1 GCA_017394445.1 Bacteroidales bacterium
AGATACTGAATACATTATCGAAGAGTTCAACTGGGTAGAAGCTTGCGAAAAAGCCGACAGCATTGGTGCCGACGTTATTCACAGTTCGCTTGGATATCGCGAGTTTGACGACCAAACCACATCTTACGTTTACGACGAGATTAATGGCGATGTTTGTATTAGTTCCAGAGGTGCCGACATTGCTGCATCCAAAGGTATCTATGTAAATGTTAGCGCAGGCAACGAAGGCGACGAACCTTGGAAATACATTACTGCTCCTGCCGATGCCGATTCGTGCATGGCTATTGGCGCAGTAGATAGCAAAGGTAAAATTGCTTTCTTTAGTTCGCACGGACCCACAAAAGACGGACGTGTTAAACCTGATGTTTGCGCAAAGGGTCTCAACACTACTGTAGAAGGTACTTCTGGGCATCCCACCACATCTAATGGAACATCTTTTTCGGGACCGTTAATGGCAGGTTGCGCTGCTTGCTTGATAGAGGCACATCCCAAAGCTCATCCTACCGACATTATGAAAGCTATCAGACTTTCGGCATCTAAATACAATATGCCCGACGATACATACGGTTTTGGTATTCCCGATCTTGGATTGGCTCACAAAATTCTTGTTAAGATGGGATTTTAATTATTTTGCATAATCCAAGAGTATTATCTACTTTTGCAGCGCAAAAAAAGAATTAAACCATTATTACAATGTCTAATAACAGAAAAAGCAAGTTAGACCTTTCTTCGGAATCGTTTCCGTTTAGAGGCAAAATTCAAATCAACGAAGGTGGTTTCGCCTTTGTACAGTTCAACGGTGTGGGTATTTTTATCGCTCCTAAGTTGCTCAAAGATAAAGATATCAACAATGGCGATATTGTTGACGGCGAATTTATATCATCGTTTGACAAAAAGAAAAAACAAGACGGATATACGGCCGTGGAGATTCACAAGGCTGAATAATATTAAAATAAAAAGAGCGGACAATAAATCCGCTCTTTTTTTACAAATTTATTTATTAACTATTTTACCGTTATCTTTGTTTTCCATTTGATATCCTCGTTGGCGCTTGAGGTGGCAATCCATACTTCAAACTCGCCTTTTTCGAGAATCTCTTTGTCGTCTAAACCGTAGAATTTGAGGCTTGAGAGCGGAACAGTGATTTCAACATTCTGTTGTTCGCCTTTTTGCAAGTATACTTTTTTAAACCCTTTTAACTCTTTTATCGGGCGGGTGATGCTGCCCACAAGGTCGCGAACGTAGAGTTGCGCTACCTCAGCACCTTCGTAGTTGCCTGTGTTCTTTATTGTAAACGACACCTTTATTTCATCGTTTTCGCCAGAAAATTCTGTTTTGTTAACCGAAAAATCCGAAAAAGCAAACTCAGTGTAGCTTAATCCGTAGCCAAATGGATAGAGCGGACCAAAGCCAGTGTCGAGCATATACGATGTGCAGCCAAGCGAAGTTTGTCCAGCCTCAGCAGGTATATCGTCCAAAAGAATTTCGTTTCCCGACGCGGGGCGGCCAGTGTTGTTTTGATTGTAGTAAACAGGTATTTGACCTGCGTTTTTGGGGAAACTTGCAGGTAATTTTCCCGAAGGCGTTACTTTGCCTGCTACAAGGTTTACAAGTGCGTTGCCGCCCATGGTGCCAGGGTGGAACATATACAGAATTGCGTCAGTGTTTTTAATATCGTCTGTGATAGTGAGCGGACGACCTGCCATAATCACAGCTACAACAGGTTTGCCGGTTTTCTTGAGAGTTTCTAATAGTTCTGACTGTGCGCCTTGCAAATTGAGGTTGCTAAGGCAGTGAGCCTCGCCGCTGAGTATCGATTCTTCGCCGCCTACAAATATAATGGCGTCGGCAGATTTGGCAGCACGGGTCACTTCGGCAAATTTTGAGGTGTTGCTATCGCGCGAATAGGTGAGTCCTGCAACGTATGTAACATCATATCCGGCTTCTTTAAAGGCTGCTAACGGTGTAATAGTGTGCGATTTTTCACCGTCGAAAACCCAAGTGCCGAGTTGGTCGTGAGGAGCATCTGCCATAGGTCCGCAGAGTAGAATCTTCTTAACGTTTTTCAAAGGCAGAGCACCATTGTTTTTTAGCATAACAGCCGACTGTTCGGCAGCGTGAAGTGCGGCTTCAAGATGTTCTGGAGCATATTTTACATCTTGCGAAACAGTAGGATAGGGGTTTTGGAAAAGTCCGAGACGGTATTTGATGCGGACAACGTTTTTGCAAGCCTCAGTAATTTTGCTTTCGGATACTTTGCCTTCCGAAACAAGAGTTTCGAGATAATCTTTGTAGGCGTTTGCCACCATATCCATATCCAAACCAGCGTTTATTGCTTTTTCGGCGGCATCTTTCATATCGGCAGCAAAACCATGATTAATCATTTCGCCCACCGAAAACCAGTCGGAAACCACAAAACCGTCGAATTTCCATTCGTTGCGGAGAATATCGGTGAGAATCAGTTTGTTGCCAGTAGAAGGCACACCGTCGTTGTCGTTAAACGAACTCATATAAGTGGCGCATCCAGCCTGAGCAGCAGCACGGAAGGGTGGGAGGTAGACATTGCGCAAAAGACGCATAGGAATAAATGTTGAGTTGTAGTCGCGTCCTGCGGTGGCAGCTCCGTAGCCTACAAAGTGCTTAGCACAAGCTGCAATCGAAGTTTCCTTGCTGAGGTCATCTCCCTGATAGCCTTTAACTGCTGCCGCACCCATTACTGAAGTAAGATAAGCGTCCTCGCCATAGCCCTCGGCAATACGTCCCCAACGAGGGTCGCGGGCAATATCGAGCATAGGGGCAAAAGTCCATCTGATACCATCTGATGCGGCTTCAATTGCTGAAATCTCGCTTCCTTGCCGCACGAGTTCTGGGTCGAAACTTGCAGCTTGACCCAGCGGAATAGGGAAAATTGTCTTGTACCCGTGTATAACGTCGCGCGAAATCAGCACGGGAATGTGAGGGGGATTGTTGACAGCCGCTTTTTGTATACGGTGCAGATTGTCGAGGTTGGTTTCGTTGAGAATACTGCCCATCATACCTTCGGCAGCGAGTTTTTCCATCTCTTCAACTCCAACTGCGGTAACTTGGTTGAGCTGTCCGATTTTGTGTTTTAGCGAAAGACTATTTACTACGCTGTCTACAAAACGGTCTTCGGCGTTTCCATTGTTAACAGTGCCGCCGCCACCGCAAGCCGAAAGAGCAAGCAATGCTATCGGCGCAAGTTTAATAATGTCTTTGATCATAACTGTTTTTTTTAGGGGTTGTACATCACATAAATTTCTATGCAAACTTACGCAAAACTGGAATGTTTTGTAACGTTTAATATTATTTTAAACTACTGCAAAGGGGGCAAATCACTACTGCAATTCTACTGCTGAGAGCCTCGGTTTGCAGTAGTGGAAATGTCGCTGAAAAATACTTTGAAAAATGGTTTGCCGTATGTTTGCAGTAGTTTTTCTAATGGTTTGCAGTAGTTTAGAAAGCGCAATAATTTGGACATTCGCGTATAACGATTGTAGATTTGCACATCGCAATTGAGCGACGGACTTTGGCAAAAAAACAGCAAACAAATTTTATCAACAATTTAATACTTATTAATATGAAAAGACTGCTAACATTTATTACGATTATGTGCTTCGCGGTAATGTCCGCATGGGCGCAGAACGGCAGGGTAACCGTTCATGGTAAGGTTGTTTCAAAAACCGACGGCGAACCTTTGCTTGGCGTTACAATTGCCGAAAAGGGTACTACTAATGGTACAATCAGCGACCTCGACGGCCACTATTCTATCTCGTGCGCCGAAGGCGCCACTATCGTAGCCTCGTATGTTGGTTACGTTACTCAAGAAATAGCCGTTAAAGGTGGCGAACAAAACATTGTGCTTGAAGAAGACAATATCGGTCTTGAAGAAATTGTGGTTATCGGTTACGGCGTTCAGAAAAAGAGCGTGGTAACAGCCGCCATTTCGGGTATCAATGCCGACGACATTGCAGGCACCACCAACCGTGTGGACAATGCTCTTAGAGGTGCAGCTTCGGGCGTTACTGTTACTGCTACATCTGGTCAGCCGGGTGCAAGTTCACAGGTTAGAATCAGAGGCGTTGGCACTATCAACAATTCCGATCCACTTTATATAGTAGACGGAATGCCAATCGACGGTGGTATTGATTATCTTGCTCCCAGCGATATTCAATCTATCGAGGTGCTCAAAGACGCTGCTTCGGGTGCTGTATACGGTGCGCGTGCTGCCAACGGCGTTATCATTGTTACTACTAAAAAAGGTAAAACTGGCAAACCGGTAGTTTCTTACGATTTCAGCTACGGTTTCCAAAACACCACCAAAACCCGCGACGTGCTCAACGCCGTAGAATACGCTACCATCTGGAACGAATATCAATACAATTCGGGATTCAACCCAATTTTTGATGTTGAGGAAATTAAAGCAAAAGGTATCGACACCGACTGGCAGCGTCGTCTTTGGAACTACAATGCGCCTGTTCAAAGCCATCAGCTGAGTGTTTCTGGTGCTAACGAAAGAGTAAACTACTATTTTTCGGCAGGATATTATAATCAAGAAGGTATCATCGGCGGCGACTTCGACCGTTCTAACTACGAAAGATTCAATTTCCGCTCCAACAACATTTTTACACTTGTTGACGCTAAAGACCGCAACTGGCTCAGCAACGTAAATGTAGGTATCAATATCGCATACACTCACATTAATTCTAAAGGTATCGAAACCAACTCAGAATTTGGCTCTCCCCTTGGTTCTGCTCTTATGAATCCTCCTCTAATGCCTGTATATTCTGATAATCCCGAAGCCGACCGTGCCGCTCACGCAGGCGATCCTTGGCTTATTACCGATAAGAACGGATACTTATATTCTATAGTAGACAATTTTCAAGGAGAGAAACTCCAAGAGCTCAAAAACCCGCTGGCATTCTTATCTTTGCCCGACCCGGGAAGCTGGAGCGATAAGTTTGTAAGCAATTTCTACGCCGAGGTTACTCTTTGGGATAATCTTAAGTTTAAATCTTCTTACGGCACAGATATGGGTTTCTGGGGCAACCGCAGTGCTACAATTCCTCACTATATGAATACTATGGAAAAACCGTCGGTTTCGAGCGCACAAATGAGCTGGAACAAAGGTTTTACATGGCAGCTTGAAAACACATTGAGCTACGACAAAACTATCAGCGGACACACATTCCAAATATTACTCGGTCAGTCGGCTAAGAAAAACAAAGGTGCATATCTTGGTGCATACTCTAAATATTTGGTTGCTATCGACTACGACCGTCTTTATCCCGACTTTACCACTGGTAACTCTGCCAACGCCGACGAGCGCAACGGCTGGGGTGCCGACAATGCCGACCACACACTTGCATCGCTTTTTGCTCGTGTAAGCTACGACTATAAGAGCCGCTATATGTTTCAGGCTACTGTACGCCGCGACGGCTCGTCAAACTTTGGCCCCGACAATCACTACGCTACATTCCCCTCGTTCTCGGTAGGTTGGAATATCACTCGCGAATCATTCCTCGAAAACCGTCCTCGCTGGTGGAACAACACAAAGCTCCGTTACTCTTGGGGTAAAAACGGTAACGAAAACATTGGCGCATTTGCCTATATGGTAAATACTTCTACTGGTCATATCAACAACTATTTCTTCGGTCCTGAGGGAAGCGCAATTTCTACTGGTGCAAAAGCATCTGGTATTCCTAACCCCGCAATCCATTGGGAAGAGAATATTCAGCACGATGCCGGTATCGATATGGACTTTTTCAACTCGGCTCTTTCGTTGAGCGTAGACTGGTATAAGAAAACCACCGACGGAATGTTGCAGACTCAGCCCATCGTAACCTACGTAGGCGAGGCAAAACCCATCGGCAACATTGGTAAAATGGAAAACACCGGCTGGGAGTTCGACTTGTCGTACCGCTGGAACATCAATGATATCAAATTCCGTTTTGCTGCCAACGCTTCTTATCTTAAAAACAAACTCGTAGACTACGGTACCGAAAGCGGCGAAAATGATGTAGAAACCATGTCTGCCGCAGGATTCGGTGTAATAGCCCACTGCAAAAACGGTGAACCTTATCCTTACTTCTATGGTTATCAAACCGCAGGAGTATTCCAAAATATGGCTGAAGTAGAGGCTTCTGGCTTGAAATACGGCAACGAAGAATCAAGCAAAGCTCCCAAACCCGGTGATTTGATTTTTGTTGACCAAAACGGTGACGGCTTTATCAATGATGCCGATAATACTAAAATTGGTAAAGGAATGCCCGACTGGACATACGGATTCTCGCTCAATGTTGATTACAAAGGTTTCGATTTTGTAGCACAATTCCAAGGCGTGCTTGGCGCAGATGTTTACGACGCAACCCGCCGCAACGACATCAAATATGTTAACCTCCCAGCTTATATCAAAGACCGCTGGACAGGTGAAGGCACTTCAAACACTGTTCCTATCTTCGACGAAACAGCTTACAACAAGCACTCTTCTGATTTCTTTGTAAAAGACGGTTCTTACCTCCGTTTAAGAAACATCGAACTCGGATACACTCTTCCTCAGCAGCTTACATCCAAGGCATTTATCTCAAAAGCAAGAGTATTTGTATCGTGTCAAAACCTCTTTACCGCTACCAAATACGAAGGCTTCGATCCTGAAATCGGACAAAGCACCACTGCCATAGGTATCGACAAAGGTATCTATCCCCAGGCAAGAACTTTGACATTTGGCTGTAATGTATCATTCTAATTATCAATAGTAACAATTTTAATATGGTATCAATTATGAAAAACAATATAAAACTTTCAGCAATGGCATTGGCACTCGCTACAATTGGTTTGAGTGCATGCTCGGAGGATTTCTTAGATGTAGAAAACCCCACACAGTTGACTTTGGAAGAGTATTTTTCTGATCCGGAAAAAATGGAGTCGAGTGTTACCGCTGCGTATGCGCCTCTCCACTGGTTCGACTACAACGCTCACAAAGACTGTTCTTATGCCGACCCGGTTTTAATCGCCGACATTATGTCAGACCAGATGTTTGTAGGCGGCAGTAACTCTACCGACCAACCTGCCCTCCAAAAAATTGGCAACTGGTCGGCTGATGCCAACAACACCCCTGTTAGCCTTTGGGACGACTGCTATTCGGGCGTAAAACGCTGCAACGACTGCCTCCATTACCTCGAAGGTTACAACGGTGGCAACAAAAATCAGTTGATTGCCGAAATTTACACTCTTAGAGCTTATTACTACAATATTCTCTGGAAATTCTGGGGTAACATACCTTATTATGAAGGTAACGAAGAATTCCCTTCTCCTTCGATAGACAACGGTTACTCGGCAAAACAGCTTTCTCCGTCGGAATCTTACGCTCAGATAATCAAATACCTTGAACTCGCTATCAACGAACCCACATTCCCCTCTACTCAAAAAGCAGGTGAGGAAGGTCATGCTACCAAGGCTTTTGCCAAAATGCTCTATTCCGACTTTGTACTTTATCAAAAAGACAAAGACCGCTACAGCACAGCTCTCGGCTATATGGACGATGTAATTGCTGAATATCCTTTGGAAAAAGATTTTGCAAAAATCTTTACCGAAGCCGGCGAATGGTGCAGCGAAAGTATCTTTGAAATCAACTATGTTAAAGTAGGTACTCGCGACTGGAACGACAACGACCGTGTGGCTGCCGGAACAGTATTACCCGCTTTTGTAGGTCCTGCCGAGGCTGTTGAAGGTAAATGCAGTTCAGGTTGGGGATTTACTCCTATCAAAGAATCTGTCTGGGATCTTTTTGCCAATGGCGACCAGCGCAGAGACGCTTCGATAATCGATGCCCGCGGCATAGCAACTTCGGGACGTTATCAGTGCACCTACCTCTACAATGCAAAATACGCACCTCGTGCCGAAAATCTTGCTTCCTCGGGCGACCCCAACCTTTCGTATGGCAACAACCGCAGAGTGTATCGCGTGGCAGAGGCTTACATCAATGCTGCCGAACTTTCGGCTAAACTTGGTAACGGCAAGGCAGAAGGTTATTTAACCACTCTTAGAGAAGCTCGTGGAGGTTCGTACACAGGAAGTTCTATTGCCGACATTGTAGAAGAAGCTGCAAGAGAGTTTGTTGGCGAAGGCAAACGTTTCTTCATCGTACTTAGAAACGATGGCGAAAACGGAGTGAGCGCACAAAACCTCTTTGTAGGTGCTGCCAACGACAATTCGGGCAAATATAACTACACTGCCGAGCAGATGGCTCAAAACGGCAAATTCGCAGAATACAACAAGTATCTGCCTATTCCTCAAGAGGATCTTTCAGCCGACCAGAACCTCAAACAGAATCCTGGTTATTAAAAAAGTTGGTTTTGTTTCTTCCTTTTCTTTTTCCGTTAAAACGAAAAGGATTTTATTCAATAATCATTAAATAGAATAATATTATGAAAGCGATAATAAAATATTTAGCAATAGCAGCCTCAGCGGTTGCATTGTACGGTTGTCAAGACGACCACAACGACATCAATCCTGCTGCCCGTCCTTCGGCATCGGATATCAACGTTGATTTACAAATGCTTGATTCTAATAAAGTAGTTTTCAGCATAGCAAATCCTGAGTGCAACCCCATTTGGTTTTTTGAAGATGGAAGCCAAAGCACTGTTAATGGATTTATCAAACAATTCCCTATTGCCGGAGAATACTCCGTGGAGGTAAAAATGTACAATAATAATGGTGTTTGCGATGGCAGCATCGTTAAAACCCTTTCGTTTGATCAATCTTTTCTTGATTTTGGCGAACGTAAAAAATTTGATGGTAACAATCTCTGGGACAATAATGTTGAAATCACTAAATATTATGCCACCACAAGCAGCTGGCAAGATATTACCGAACAGCTCTCTATTTCACAAAACAATGAGATGTTTAGCGTAAAAGCTCCTGTGGCTAATGAGGCAACATGGCAAACTCAGGTTCAACTCCACAGCAATTTGAGCTCTTCCGCTGCTAAAAATTACATTTTCCGCGCCACAATGGTGGCAACTTCTAAGCACGACAACATTACTATTAAGCTTACCGACGATACCGACGACCAAAACTTCATTTTTGCTAACGAAGGCAAGTATAAACTCAAAGCAAACAAGCCTGAAACATTTGAAGTGATTGCCAAAGGTGTTGATGCCGGCAAATTAAATCTTGTATTCGACTTTGGCGGTCAGCCCGAAAAATTCGATGTTTACATTTACGACATTGTTTTGGCAGAATACGATGGCGAAGTGCCTGAAGACAAACCCGAACCAGTGGCAGAATTTGTAGAAAACGCCGAGGGCAGCATTGTTGCCGACGTGGCTAAAACATGGGAAACTGCCACATATCACGGCGATGCCGGTTGGGCTCCCATGAGCGACTGGACTGTAACTCGCGATGGCAATAACTACAAAATCCATTACGACAACGCAACCGACGCACAGTGGAAAGCTCAGTTCCGCCTTGTTAGCCAATACCTCACCGAAGCTGGTCAAAAATACGACTTTCGCATTAAGGTAAAATCTAACAAAGACATTTCTCAGGCCACATTCAAACTCTTGTCGATGGACGAAAAGAATGTAAACTTTACAGGCGATGGTATCCGCAAAGATATTGATGCAGATGTAGTTACCGAGTTTGTTGTAAATGGAGTTTCGGCAGAAAACGCAATGGAAATCACCACAAGAATGAACAACGATGGCTCTGCACCTGAAAAGCTCGACAACGGCGAAGACCAGAAAGGTGGTCTTACAATCTTGTTCGACTTTGGCGGCAACCCTGAAAAATGCGATATCGAAATCTTTGATATTGCCATTCAAAAGTCGAAATAAACAGCATTTTTTGAATTGAGAATAGTGTATATTATTTGAGTTAGAATTTGGGGTGATGGCTTTGAGTCCATCGTTAACTTACAAGCCTCACCCTTTTTTACTCAATAAAAAAACAAACAAAAAATCATGAAAACGATGAATTTAACAATATTACTTTGCTCGCTGCTTGCTGTGTGTGGCTGCAGCAGCAACGACGATGACGCACCCACACCCGAAAAGAAAGTGAACATTTCTATTTCACCCGAAAATGCTAAAATAGGCTTTGAAGGCGGAGTATTAGAATTGACCGTTAACGCCGATGGCGACTGGAGCGTTTCGTCAAAATCAGATTTCTGCACTATCGACCGCAAAGGCGGAATCAAGGGCGAAACTGTAATTAAGGCTACTATTACTAAAAACTCCTCTGACGAAAATCGCACTGCTGTACTCACTTTTCTCGGTGGCAAAACTTATTTTGATTACAACATTGAGCAGGGATACGATGAGACAAGTTTCAATAGTGGCGACATCACAGCTCCCGAAGGTTACAAGCTTGTATGGCACGACGAATTTGACAAAGCATCTCTCTCATCTGATTGGACTTACGAAGTGCAAAATTCAGGCTGGGTAAACAACGAGCTACAAAACTATCGCAAAGGCGAAATCGATGGCAAAAACACTGTTGAAACCAACAACGGAATCCTTAATATCAACTGTTTTAAGGGTAACGACGGAAAAGTGTACAGCGGAAGAATTTACGCTCACGTAAATGAAGGCTGGAAATACGGATATATCGAAGCAAGAATACAACTGCCCAAAGGTAAAGGCACATGGCCGGCATTTTGGATGATGCCCGTAAACGTAGATTGGGCAAACGAAGGATGGCCCAAATGCGGAGAAATTGACATAATGGAAGAAGTAGGCGCCAATCCCAACTACGTTTCATCAAGTTTGCACGCCGAAGGTCATGTGCATACCCTCGGCAATCAAGTTACTCACGAAATGCTCTGCTCTGGTGCTGAAGACGGTTTCCACACTTACGCCATAGAATGGACCAAGGAGAAAATCACCACTTACGTAGACGGCAAACTGCAGCTCAGCTACAAATCAGACGGTACAGTTAAAAACTATCCTTACGACAAGCCTTACTACATTATCCTCAATCTCGCTTGGGGCGGCGACTGGGGCGGATACAAGGGTATCAACGAAGGCGATTTGCCCACAACAATGAAAGTTGATTACGTAAGAGTGTTCCAACAAAAATAGACTACTAAAATTCACAACAAATATTATTTATTTTTTACTTACAAACTTAATTTACAATGAAAAGATTATTTATCAATGCAATGATGGCAGCAGCCATCTTCACAAGCTCTGCAATGTTAGCATCTTGCAGCAAAGACGACAACGACGAACCCGAACCCATTGCCGAAGAGCAACCAACCAACAATCCTGGTGTTGTTGACAACAACAACACCGACAACAACACCTCAGGTGGAACAACCTCAGGTGGAACAACCAATGGTGGAACCACAAATGGTGGCACCACAAATGTTACTCCTCCTGATGTAACGCCCACTCCAACTTTCGATTACTCAAAGGTGGCATGTCTTAATGGAAGTAATTATTACATTTTCCGTTTAAATGAGCCTGCCTACGATTACTTGGAAGCCAACAACAAAGTAGCTGCAAACCTTGACGTTAACGAAGTTGACACCAAATTCTATATTTTGGAAAACACCTATTCGATAAGTAAGATGCAAGGCAAAGACTGCTTTGGTGCCGATTCGGAAGGTGGCTTAACTTCTATTGGCGGCAACGGCACTTGGTGCGGTGGCGGATGGTGCAGACTTACCGAGTTTGACTATTCTAAAATCGACGCTTCTTACACTCTCCACATTTCGTTGCGCTGCAATAAATCGAGCAACGATTGGTATATGGCATTCAACAGTCCCGACCTCAACGGAAAAGAATACAAAATTACTCCCGAAAGTGAAGACCTCTATGGCAATACATTTGACCTCAACACCAAAGGCGAGTGGAAAGAGTTTGAGTTCTCAATTGGCGATATGATTGACGCAGGTGTCAACCTTGTCAATTTTGACGGAAGCAAAGGCATCAACTTCCCCTGCTACGGAGGTTTCTTAGGCGCCACTGTAGATATTGATGCATTATTTATTTACAAGAAGAATTAACATTCGCAATTGTCTTTCTCTCTCACTATCAAACATAAGGCGCAATTATGATAAAAAATACTTGCGCCTTTTACTTAAATCCAATAATCTTTTTTTAGGCTATGAAGAAATCACTATTAAGCGTCTTTTTGATTGTTGCAGCAGCGTTTATCGTTTCGTGTAAAGAGAGCGACGACGATCCTACACCCGACGCAAATCAGTCGCAGTCTGATTCGCCTTCTGAGGTACAAATCGTTGGCAGTGAGCTTACCGACGATGTTGCAGAGTATATCTTTCAAAAAAAATCTTCAAAACGTGGCATCGGGTTCAACCACATTACACCTGCTATGGCTCTC
>JAFPYT010000026.1 GCA_017394445.1 Bacteroidales bacterium
CACAGTCTATATCTACAATCCGTTTTTGGCGGAACAAATGTCGTATTCGTCAAAAATTAACGACGACGGCACTTTTGAAATTTCCGTGCCGATGACCACAAAACATCAGGTGGTTTATTTTGCGGCTCAGCCAATCATTAGCGGCGATATGTTACTTTCCGCAGGGAAGACCGTTGAGGTTAACTTCGATTTCCAAGAAATATATCGCCCGTGGGAACTGCCCAACAGCCGCCTTATTCCGTATTATGCGGGCGAGAATGTTGATATCAATTATGCCTTGTCGTTGGGTTTGGCACGCAATATTTATCAAGAGATGCTTAACAATCCAATAGCAGCAGCCAAAGTGTCAAAATTCACTATGGCGGAGTACAAGGATTATGTGATGAAGTTTTTTGATGATTATAATATTCGCATTGACGCTATGCCAATTACAAAACGTGCCAAAGAATTGCTGCGAATTGAATTTAAGGCAAAAGAAGCATATTATTTGTCGATGGGCGAGCATTGGATAGAAGAAGCATATCGCCACGTCAATGGCAAGGGTTATCGCGACCCGATTCCCGATTTTGAGAAACCAAAGATGGAAGAAAGTTATTTGGATTATGCACAATTGCTTGGCCTTGATGATGTTATGATGTTCTATGCCAATGATTATAGTTACACCATCACTGGATGGAAAATGTGTTCTGACCATTTTTTTCACAAATACTATTATTATGATGAATATCAAGCCCTTTGGAAGAAAACTTGGGTAAATCTTCCCAATACTTTGAAAATTTCTAAAAAAGAGAAACCGCTTTTGTCATCGCTTATAAACAAAATCAGTGCAGGCGATACTTCTTTTACTTCCGACGAGTCGACTCTTTATTACAAGTACGCAAAAAATGTTGATGATATCATAAGCCAGATTAACCAAGAGCAAGCCAAGGGCGAGGATGAATGTTTCAATAGAATCTTTGGCAGTGGCGACGGTTATTTTAAAGATTTTATTAAGTTGCAGACGATATGTCAACCTTTTGACCGTCAGTCTATTGTGCCTGATTCCGTGGTAAGCGAAGTAGAGGAAATGCGCATCCCGTTCTACGCCGAATATATCAAGGCAAAAAACGCCGAAATTGTTGCCAAAATTGCTGCCGAAAAAGCGCGTGGCGGCTACCATCTCCATCAGGCTGGCGAAAGCGAGGGCGATGCTTTGCTTGTGGATTTGATAAAGGATTTCAATGGAAAAGTCATCTTGATTGACTTTTGGGACACTTGGTGTATGCCCTGCCGCCACGCCATCAAACAGATGGAGCCGATGAAGGAAGAGTTTGAAGGCAAAGACGTTGTGTTTATGTACATTGCCGACGAATCATCTCCGCAGCAAGATTACGATGGAATGATTCCTTCTATGAAGGGCGAACACTACCGCCTCACCGAGAGCCAGCAAAAATCCTTGATGCACAAATGGGGTTTCACCGGCATCCCCTCGTATGTAATCATCGGAAAAGACGGTATGGTAAAAGACTACCACACAGGATTTCAACACGCCGAGTATTACAAGCAGAAGATTAATGAAGAGTTGAATAAGTGATTAATAAATAGTTTATTGAACATAATTTGCGGTCTGTAATATTTTGACCGCAAATTATTTTGAAATATTTGTGAATTATAATTATCTTTGTCCGAACCATTAATAGCGAAAAATTATGTGGAATCCTAAGGCACGACGCATACCATACGGCATACAGGGCTTTGAAATGCTCCGCCGCGACAATTGTTATTACGTTGACAAAACCCGCTTTATCCAAGAGATAGAGTACGCCAACAAGTATTTCTTTTTGGTGCGTCCTCGTCGTTTTGGTAAAACGTTGACAATGACGATGTTGGAAACGTATTACGACATCAATAAGAAAGAAAAGTTTGTAGATATTTTTTAAGGGCTTTGGATTGGCGATCACCCGACACCAAATCGCAATTCGTATTTGGTTTTGCATCTCAATTTTGCAATTATAAACGGCAATATAGACGATTACCGTTCAAGTTTTGACGGAATGTGCCGAATTTGGTTTGATTCTTTTTGTGACACTTACAAAGATTTGTTGATTCCTGGCACACGAGCCGAGGTAGAGA
>JAFPYT010000288.1 GCA_017394445.1 Bacteroidales bacterium
CCGTCGATATCAAAGAATAAAGATTTAATCATTGTATAAATATATCATTTTACACCTCTCAAATATCGAGCGCGAAGGTAGTGATTAATGCCGAGAATGCAAATCAAATATTAAGTGATTTAATCATATAAAAAAACTACCGCTTTTTTGGGGCGGTAGTTTTTTATCATCTATTAAGTGTGAAAACTATTTCTGAGATTTTATCCAGTCGTCGCATCCAGCGGCTGCTTTGCGGCCGTCGCCCATTGCGAGAATTACCGTTGCTCCGCCGCGGACAATATCGCCACCGGCAAAGATGTCGGGAATATTGCTTTGGTTGTTTTCGGGATTTACTATGATGGTGCGGCGTTTGGGGTCTACGTCTAAGCCATCGATTGCCGAAGTGATTATAGGATTGGGAGATACGCCTACTGCAACAACCACAGCATCGGTGTCGAGTGTGTATTCGCTACCTTCAACGGGAACAGGGCTACGGCGACCTGATGCATCGGGTTCGCCAAGTTCCATCTTCTGCAAACGTGTCTGTTTTACAAGACCTTTCTCATCGGCAAGGTATTCCACAGGGTTGTTGAGGGTAAAGAACTCAACGCCCTCTTGCTTAGCGTGATGAACCTCTTCGAGACGTGCGGGCATTTCGGCTTCGCTACGGCGGTAAACAATCATAGCACGCTCAGCACCAAGACGTTTTGCTGTACGAACCGAGTCCATAGCGGTGTTTCCGCCTCCCACTACCATCACATTTTTGCCTTTGATAACAGGTGTATCGTACTCAGGATCAGCGGCGTGCATTAAGTTAACACGTGTAAGGTACTCGTTAGACGAGAAAATACCGTTTGAGTTTTCGCCCGGAATATTCATAAAGCGGGGAAGACCTGCGCCGGCAGCAATAAAGAATGCCTTGAAACCACGTTCACGAAGGGTTTCAATGCTGATTGTGCGACCAATGATGGTGTTGGTAACAAACTTAACGCCCATTTTTTCGAGGTTCGAGATTTCAGCATCAACAATCTTCTTAGGCAGACGGAACTCTGGAATACCGTATTTTAATACGCCGCCGATTTCGTGAAGTGCCTCGTATACAGTTACATCGTAACCCTTGCGAGCCATATCGGCAGCCCACGCCAACGAAGCAGGACCTGAACCAATAGCGGCAACCTTGATTCCATTAGGTTTGTCAACCTCGGGAACTGCCATCTTGCCCGATTCGCGCTCGTAGTCGGCAGCAAAACGCTCCAAGTATCCGATAGCCACGGCTTTCTTTTTGAGTTTGTCAACGTAGAAGCACTTAGATTCGCACTGTTTTTCCTGAGGACAAACGCGTCCGCAAACAGCGGGAAGGGTGCTTGTTTCTTTTATAGTAGCGGCTGCGCCAAGATAGTCTTTGCCTTCAATTTTTTTGATAAATTTAGGAATATTAACGCCTACGGGACAGCCAGTTACGCATTGTGGATTAGCACAGTCCAAGCAGCGGCGGCTCTCTTGAAGAGCCATCTCCTCGGTGAGTCCAAGGTTAACCTCTTTGTTGTTGCTACGGCGTTCAACAGCGTCTTGCATAGGCATTTCAACGCGTTCGATATTAGTCCTGTCCTTTGCGGGCATCGACTTGCGAAGGGTTACACGCCACTCTTCTTCGCGTTCTTTTTTATAATCTGTCATAATGTTAGTAATCTAATGTAAATGAATGCATTATAGGGCATTTTTATATTTTTCAAACGCCTCTTTTTCTTGCTCTTTGTAGCAGCCCATACGTTGAAGCATCTCGTTGAAATCTACCTTGTGGGCATCGAATTCGGGACCGTCAACGCATACAAAACGGGTTTTGCCGTCTACTTTTACACGGCAAGCACCACACATTCCCGTGCCGTCTACCATAATGGTGTTGAGACTTACAACGGTGGGAATCTGATATTTAAGGGTTGTGAGTGAACAGAATTTCATCATAATGGCAGGACCAATAGCAATCGCCAAGTCAACCTTTTCGCGAGCGATAACTTCCTCCATACCAACGGTTACCACGCCTTTTTTGCCGTAACTTCCGTCGTCAGTCATAATAATTACCTCGTCGCTGTATTTGCGAATTTCGTCTTCGAGGATAATGAGGTCTTTGTTGCGTGCTGCAAGAACCGAAACCACGCGGTTGCCAGCCTCTTTAAACGCCTTTACGATAGGCAACAAAGGTGCAACTCCCACGCCACCGCCACAAGCAAGCACTGTACCGGCTTTGTAGATGTGTGTGGGGTGTCCAAGCGGACCAACAACGTCGTGGATATAGTCGCCAACATTCATTGCGGCGAGTTTGTACGACGAAACGCCAATACGCTGAACCACAAGCGTTATTGTGCCTTTGTCGGTGTCGGCGGCAGATATTGTGAGAGGAATACGCTCGCCTTTGTCGTCGAGCCTGACAATCACAAAGTTGCCGGGTTTGCGGCTAAGGGCAATTTCGGGCGCCTCTACCACAATTTTAACAACGTTTTCGGAGAAGAACTCCTTTTCTACGATTTTGTTCATTTTTGATATGTCTGTTTAATTATTTTCGTAAATATCTGTAAGTGATTATCTTATCTGTGCACCGAGGTTCTTTTCAAATGCAGCGCGGAGGTTTTCCATAATTTTGTCGATCTGCTTGTCGGTGAATGTAGCCTCGGGATTTTGGAATGTGAACGACACTGCGTAACTCTTCTTGCCTGCGCCGAGTTTCTCATTCTGATAAACGTCGAATATCGAAACCTCTTTAAGATATTGTTTTTCAGTTTTTTGTGCAAGACGCTTGATCTCCTCAAAACGTACTTTGGTATCCAAAAGCAATGCAAAATCGCGTTTTACTTCGGGATATTTGCTTACAGGTTTGTATTTAATCTCTTTTGGTATGAATTTCAATACGTTAGCCCAATTTATCTCGGCGTAAAATACCTCTTTGTCGATATCAAATTGTTTGCGGAGTTTGTAACTTACACTACCAAAATCGGCTATTAACTCTTTGCCCATCAAATATTTAAGTCCGTAAGCGAACACATCGTTCTTGTCGGTTTCTTCGGTGCGGAAACTGTCAACGTTGTAGCCAAGACTCTCTAAGATGTTGTTAACGTACGATTTAAGGTAATAGAATGTGGATTTTTGCTCCTTGGCAGCCCAGTTTGCAGTTTGAACATTGCCGCTGAGCACGAGCATAATGTGAGTTTCGTCGTAATAGTTGGCAAGATTTGCCTTGTTGTCGCTCTTTTTCAAGCCCTTAGTCCAAACATTGCCAAATTCGTAAAGGCGGATGTCCTCGTTTTTCTGATTGAGGTTGAATGCCACCGATTCCAACGCGCCAAAGAGTAAGGTCTGACGCATACAGTTCATTGCTGTGCTGAGCGGATTTAGCACAAGTACAAGATTTTCAGGCTTGTACGAAGTCATATCCTTGTAATAATCGCTCTGACTGAGGCTGTTGCACATTGCCTCGCAAAAACCGTTGGCACTGAGGTAATCCGACACCTTATTAGTAAGTTTGGTTTTGTCGGGACGCGGCATATACGAGAGCACCGAGTGAACCTCAGTAGGAATCTCCACATTATCATAACCATAGATACGGAGAATCTCTTCGGCAACGTCGCAATTTTGTGTAACGTCAACGCGGTAAGTAGGTGCAGCAACCAACAGATAATCAGTATTTTGCTCCAAAATATCAAAGTCGAGACTTTTCAATATTTCCACAGCCTGATTTTGAGGAATTACCTTGCCCACAATGCGGTTGAGGTAAGCAAATTCTAACTTAATTTGCTTTTTCTCAACGGGTTGAGGATAAATATCAACCACATCGCTCGAAATTTCGCCACCAGCAACTTCTTTAATCAGCATTGCGGCACGTTTGAGCACGTAAACAGTTTGCGAAGGGTCGCAACCACGCTCAAAGTGGAATGCTGCGTCGGTATGAAGGTTGTGTCTTTTGGCTGATTTTCTTACACTTACAGGTGAGAAACAAGCACTTTCGAGAAATACGTTTTTGGTATTTTCAGAAATACCCGAATCCAAACCGCCAAACACACCTGCTATACACATCGGTTTTTCTGCGTCGCAAATCATTAAGTCTTCGGCACTTAACTTGCGGGTTTGACCATCGAGAGTAACAAACTCAGTGCCTTCGGGCATAGTTTTTACCACTACCTTGCCGCCTGCAATCTTGTCGGCATCGAACGAGTGGAGCGGCTGACCAATTTCAAAAAGAATATAATTGGTAACGTCTACCACATTGTTGATGCTGCGGATACCGATTGATTCAAGGTCACGTTTTAGCCAAGCGGGTGATTCTTTAATAGTTATGCCGCTGATGGTGATGCCGCTGTATCGGATGCAACGGTCTTTCGAAACCACCTCAACAGGAGTATTGCGGTTTTTGTTGTCAATCTTAAATCCCGACACGTCAGGCAATTGCAGTTTTACATCCTGACCTTGGTTCTTTAAATATGCGTAAATATCACGAGCACAGCCGATATGACTTGCACCGTCAACGCGGTTGGGAGTAATTCCTATACCTAAAACGGTGTCGCTCTGTACGTTGTATATTTCTGCTGCGGGAGTTCCAACCTTGGTGTCGGCGGGAAGAACGATAATTCCCTCGTGGCTTGTGCCGACGCCGATTTCGTCTTCGGCGCAAATCATACCTTCGGAAACCACGCCGCGGAGTTTGCTCTTTTTGATAGTAAACGATTTGTCGCCATCGTAAAGCACTGTGCCTATTGTGGCAACTATAACTTTCTGACCAGCAGCCACATTGGGAGCACCGCAAACGATATTCAAAAGTTCAGGTCCGCCCACATCAACTGTGGTAACGTGCATGTGGTCGCTGTCGGGGTGGGGTACGCAGGTTTTTACTTCGCCTACTACCAAGCCTTTCAAACCGCCTTTGATAGATTCTGATGTTTCTGCGCCTTCAACCTCCAAACCTGTGCTTGTGAGGATTTTAGACACTGTGTCGGCGTCTAAATCGCAGTTTATGTATTTTTTCAACCAAGAGTATGAAATGTTCATTTCGTTGATGTTTATTTATTTAAATCTGTGTTTTTAACTGAAAGGCAAAATTAAAAAACTTTTCTATATATATAAAGGTGTACCCGCTGACAAAACGTTTTTTTAACATAAAAAAAATATTTTACGTAAAACACTGAATTTTGAAAGAAATAACATCTATCTAATAATCAATAGATTAGCCAAAACAACAAAAATTTAAAAAAAAATACGCCAAACAAAAAAATGCTTATATTTGCAATAGAATATTATAGAGAAAAAATTTTGATATGAAGATACTGTACGCACAAACCGAAATTTTATCGGGCAAACCAGCTCAAAACTTTGCCCGCTGCGCTGAAATTGTTGCCAAGGCTAAGGCTCAATATGCTGACCTTTTGATTTTTCCCGAACTTGTGATACCGGGCAAACTTTTAGGCGACATTCTCGACGAAGACGACTTTATATCTGATTGCGAATATTACAACGCAAAACTTGCCGCCCTCAGCGACCAAAAACTTTCGATAGTGTTCGGAACAATAGCGTTTTACGAAACCGTTTTTGGCAAAAGTTTTATTTTGCCCACAGGTCGCCGAGCCAAACTCAACGTGGCTTGCATTGCCCAAAACGGACGCACAAACTACCGTATCAAAACTTCGCTCTCTTACGACGAATGTAGGCATTTTGCCGCACCCGTACAGTATGCAGGTGTAACCACCGAACCAATTGAAATTCACAATATTAACTTTGCCATTAATCTTGGAAACGAAATATTGAAATTGCGTCACGAAGTAAGTCCCGCTGCCGAAATAATTGTAAATATCTCATCTACACCGTTTTATAATGGCAAAAAAGATGAAATTTACCAACGTATCGAAACCAAGGCTTGTGTATACGCAATGCCGTTGATTTACTGCGGCGGAATTGGCGTGGCTAATACTGGTAAAAATGTTTATGTTTTAGACGGAATATCAGCAGTTTACGACCAACAAGGAAACGTTATCCGCCAGTCGCCCGCTTTTGAAGAAGATTTGGTGGCTATCAACTACGTAAACGGTCAGGTAAAAGGCGAAGAAACTGACAACCAGCCAATTGCCGAACCGCAATCAGAAATGGCACAACTGCACGCCGCGCTCATTTACGGTATACGTAAATTCCTGAGTCAATGCGGATTACAGCACGTGGTAATAGGAGCAAGCGGAGGTGTTGACTCCACCCTTGCAGCCGCCCTCTATGCCGAGGCAATTGGACCAAAAAATCTGCTTTTGGTAAATATGCCTACCAAGTTTAATTCGCAGACTACCATACAGATAGCAGAAAATTTAGCCAAAAATATCGGTTGTTGGTACACATCTGTTCCAATTGGTGAAAGTGTGGAACTATCTAAACGTCAAATAGATGGCTTAAAACCCAAAAATGCGGCAGGGGAGGAGATTGAGTTGAAACTCTCATCGTTTAACATCGAAAACGTTCAGGCTCGCGACCGTGGTAGCCGTGTGCTTGGCGCAATTGCGAGTGCGTGGAACGGTGTTTTTACCAACAACGGCAACAAAACCGAATGTACCGTTGGCTATGCAACCCTCTACGGTGATGTTTCGGGATTTTTTGGCGCAATTGGCGACCTTTGGAAACACCAAGTTTACGACCTTTGCCGCTATATCAACGAAAAATCCAACCACGGAGAAATTGTTCCGCAGCGTGTTTTGGAGATTGTGCCATCTGCCGAACTCAGCGATAATCAGAACGTTGACCAAGATAAAGGCGACCCGATAATCTATCCCTATCACGACCGTCTGTTTGCCGCTTGGCGCGAACGCAATACGCCGCTTGCACTCCACACCGCCCTCAAACTATATTCTGAGGGCAAACTTGCTGCCGAACTCAATGGTAACAAGCCGTCGCCGCTCACAGAGGAATTTATCAAAGAGAAATTCCCCACGGCAAAAGCTTTTTGCGACGACCTTGAAATTTGGTACAAAAAATACAAAGGACTCTCCGTTGCCAAACGTATCCAAGCACCGCCGATATTGCGCGTTACCCACAATCCGTTCGGTTCGGAATATCGCGAACCCGCTGTGGGAGCGTACTTTACACACGAATATTTAGAACTTAAACAGTCGCTTATATAGCGATATTTTCGATAACAGCATAATCGGATTTGTCGCCGTCGCCTTTGATAGGCACGATGGTTCGCTTAAAACCGAAAACCTTGCCGTATGTATCCTTTATGCGGACGTGGAAACTTGAAGGAACGGTAGATTTTGACACCGAATTGCGGTCAAAGGCGGCATCCGTACCCGAAAATAGGTCGAACGCTCCCGAATTGCGCCCGTAAAAAGTAGAAAAAGCCTCGTTGCACCACGAAATTTTGCCCTCGGCATTTACAAGGCAGCACGGGAACTGAGCCGCATTGAGCACATAGCCAAACATATCGCTCTGATGCTTAATACGTTGCAACTCTTGATTCTGCAACACCACCACCTTAGAATACTGTTTAGATTTAAGGTTTTGCAGATACCAAATAGCCACAGCGATAATCACAAGCACGATTATCGACACTATATATAATATGTTTAAACTCTGCGTGTGCTCAAATTCGGCCAAAGCCGACTGATTGTTGATAAAATCGTTGGTGGAATAATACTCCACATTGCGAATAGAATCTCCGTAGGGGAGGGTGTTAAGTAAAGCCATCATAAAATATTTTTTGGCAAATATAAAAAAAGCCGGAATAAATCCGGCAAAAAAAATATAAGTTTGATGAGTTATGCAAAAAGTTCGGTGTTAAAACCTTTGGTTGCTATTATATCTGTGAGTGTTACATTAGCATATACGCCACAATCAAAAAAAAGGTCTTATTCATTATGTTCATTTTTATGAATGAAAAAAAAATAAAAAAAACTCACAGAAAATTTGCACTTTAAAAAATAAACCTCTACTTTTGCACCCGAAAAATTTTTAAACAACAATAATTAATTAACATTTATGCAAAAACAGTACGAAGCCGTTTTCATTATGACTCCCGTTTTGTCTGACCAACAGATGAAGGAAACGGTTGACAAATTCAAAGCAATCCTCACAAACGGTGGTGCAGAGATTGTACACGAAGAAAATTGGGGCTTGA
Organism: Bacteroidales bacterium; assembly: GCA_017394445.1. GTDB lineage: Bacteria > Bacteroidota > Bacteroidia > Bacteroidales > UBA3824 > UBA3824. The sequence goes on from JAFPYT010000288.1 coordinate 8,114, forward strand.
AAAAATTGGCCTACCCGGTACAGCACAAGAGCACCGGTTTTTACCAACTTCTCCAATTCCAAGCAGATCCTGCTCTTATCGAAAAGTTTGACGTAGAACTCAAACGCGACGAGCGAGTAATCCGTTGGCTTACCACAGCCCTCGACAAACACGCTGTTGAATACGCAGCAAAACGCGCTCAAAAACGCTCGGGACAGGCAACAGA
>JAFPYT010000289.1 GCA_017394445.1 Bacteroidales bacterium
GAATCACAAAATCATCTCCGCCAGTACTGAGAGGCACTACCTGACCATCAACATCAAAAATCACCTCACCGCTCTTCATTACTAAGGACTTATTATCTGTAGAATTAGAGGCAAAAGAATCATCTAACTCAACTTTCTTGTCAGATAGTTTAATAGAACTACCCGGTTCTTTATTGATAATCATCTGTTTAACTTTGAACTTAAAGTTTGAAGTCTTAACATCAACTATCTGATTTTTATCACCTTCAAACCAAAGTTCTACATAATTATCGTTATTATACAAGTCGAGACCTACTGTTTTAGTGGATGTTTCTTGTAACTTATTAATAATATTACCTGTTACTATAAGTTTATTATGTTCCGTAGACTGAGTAGAACCATCTATTTTCACAACTTTATTGTCGTAACGACCAGAACTAATGTTGTGCTGATAATCAAAATCAATATCTCCAACTTCAAGAACGTTGCTTTTGCCTGCTGTAAAAATAATACCTCCGCCGCCATAACCACCTATAGCAAGAGTACCACAATAAATATCATGTTCGAGCTTTAAAGAAGAGTTACCCATAACGTTTAACCTATTGCGAACATATAAATCCTTGTCATAAATAAATGTAGCAACAGCATCTGCATTTTGCTCAATAGTAACATTTGGGAAAGCACCATCATGGTTTGCCATAGAAAAATGATAATTATTGGTGCTACCTGGTGAAAAATGGTAAACATTAAAGTCATTGGCATCGAACAGAGAACAATCGGCATCAAGGTCAAAAACACCGTCTTTCATAAACTGAATTTCGCCCATACCTGAAATAGAACCGATTTTTACGCCCGAAGTGCCTATTTGAAGACGACCCGCTTCTTTCTGACCGTCACGATATACCAAAATAACTTTGCCTACATTATTAACATTCAGGTTTTTTATCTCAACAGTTATAAAACCATCGATAATACAGATATCACCCGCTGCAGGTGTCACTTTTGAAGAAGATCCTGCTGTTGTCCAAATAGCAGAATTGAAATCTACGTTGTCAAATCCTGCTTTTGAATTCAAATTAGTATTAGTCAACCTCAATATTCGCATTCCTTCAGAATTGGCCTTAATACCGGCAGTATAGTCACCGGAGGTGAGAGCTGTAAATTGTGAACAATTATGGAAATTAATAGTATTAGAAGAAATACCATAGGTAGTATAATTATAAGGAGTAGCAGCAGCTTTATTTCTATAACCTGCTATATATCCATTTGAACTATTATATAAAGTCATTTTACCAGTTCCATCTGCCCAAAGAATTATTGTTCCTTGATAAGTAGAACCACTACGGTTATAAGAATAATAAGTATTATTCCGACGATAATAAGCACCAGAATATAAGATGTCAGGGTCTTTTTCTCCATTTACATGCTTTTCCATAATATCAGATTCAACCCAAGTTGAATTATTTAATAAAGCCAAGGATGAATATGCTTCGTTGACTTCTTCTTTATATTGGAATGCTAATGTAAACAAACAACCATTGTTTACACCCGTAGATTCAACCTTCCAATAACAAGGTAAATTATCTCCCTTATCCGTCTTCAAACATGGATGCTGTTTGCCCACAGCACCTATTGTTATATACTCAGAGATAAATGTAGCGTTTTCTTTAGCTGTTATAGATGCCGGAGCATAATAGGTACTTGTGCCAACAGGCCATGTGGCAACCACATCAGTAGCACTATAATTACCACCATTTACAAGTAAACGCAATCCAGCCGATGCCTTGTCGCCATTGTTTACAAAGTAATGAGCGGGACCTCCATTTGTTACCTCGTGCAATTTTATTACATGCGCATTAAGGTAACATTTACCATCATTAAAGGTGTATGTATTAGCAGTAATGTTGCTGCCGAGGTTTACGGTGGTTACGTTTTGTACTATAGTGCCGTATTCGCCAGTACCAGAAATTTTCTTGCTGTTACCGTTGATATTGAGCGAACCAATCATTTCGCCGTTGTTTACCACGTTGCCCGAAACGGTTATGCTGTTTGCACCAGTGTTGAGTATACCCGACTCGATGGTAAGGTCTTTATCATTGGCAAGTGTAACATCAGTGTTGAGGATAACAGAGTGTCCTGTGGCCTTATCGATTTTCAATTCGGTAGGATTAAAAGTAGAGGGTAACGATACGTATGCGTCAGTTTTGCCGTTGAGGGTTATTAACGAACCGGGCTGAAAACTAAAACTGCCACCGCCGCCAACAATAAAGTTGCCGCCTACTGTTAGTTTTTTAGCACTTCCGTTAAGGCCCACCGTAACACCGTCGGCAACGGTAAGGTTGTTGAGCACGATAAGGTCGTTGCTAAAATTGAGATTCTTAGTGATGTTGAGATCCCAAAAATCTTTTTGGGTGTTGATATTAGCACCGTCTTTATTAATAATGGTGTGGCCGCCGGTGATGGCGCCGAGTGTGGTTTTAACTGCAAAGTTTTGAATATACATTGTGCCTCCGCCTACAGTAAATGTGGCGTTGGGCGATTCAATATTGATGGTAGGACAGTTGAGAGTGCCACCGTTTTGCAAAAAGGTACATCCCTGCACTGTAGAACTGACAGAGATATTGTTTACTGTGGCTTCGCCGCCGTAGATGGCAAGATTGCTGTTGTTTTGTAACGAAATTTCGGAGCAATTGAGCGTACCCGACGAACCATTTTCGTTGCCAAGGTCGAGTTCGCCGTTAACTATAATTTTACCGTTGTTGGTTACCGAACCGCCAGCAATCTGTAGTTTGGCGTTTTGCGGAATAGTATATTCACCGGTTGAAAGCGGAGATATTGCTATATTTGAACCTATTATCAACGATCCCGATTGCAAGTTGATAGGATTGTTTTGCGACAGTTTGAGTTTGTTGGTAGATTCTGCCAAAATGGTGACAGAATAGTTGGCTGTGCCTTTGTTTACTACAATATTGTTGATATCGGCAGCAGTGGCAGATTTAATGGTAAATACTTGATTGCTATTGGTTGATAGCATTGCCAATGTTCCTTTGATATCAAGTTAACCCGAGTTGGTGATGTTACCGTAGGTAGAAATAGTTACGCCATTGTTGCCTACAAATTTGGCGTTTTCGTTTATTACAAATTCGCCAAGCACCGCAATATTGTTTTCGGCGGTAAAAGTGCCATACGGCACACGCAACTCGCCAAATGTAAGATTAGCATTTTTGGCATTAACACTTCCTATGCCTATGTTGATTTTTAAATTTTTGTAGTTTTGAATATTGCGTTCCAAATTGATATTATTACCCGTAAAGGTAACGTTGCCAGTGTAGGTATCGCCACCGTCTGCCACCTGCGGATAATTGTCGCCGTGTAGGGTAAGCTGTCCACCGCCCTCAAATGCACCAAACTGAGGTATGGCTGCGTCGTTGGTAATTGTAATCGACGACTGTGTTTCAAGATGTACTACTGCAGCCTTGGCAACGGTAGAACCCTGTATAGTAACATTGCTTTTGATATATACCACATCGCGTTCAGTGGGAAGAGCATCCACATCCGATGGCGACTCGTCGCTATACGACCAAGTGGAAAGATTGTTCCAATCGCCTCCACCTGGACGAACGTAGAATGTTTTAGGTTCTGAAGTCTGCGCATATACGCCGCTGTTGATGCACAAGATTAGCATCACTGCGGCAAGTTTCATGATAGTTTTCATGGTTGTATGTATGGTTGTTTTCATGGTTGTATTCATTTTATACAAGGTTAGAATTTTTTCGCGTTTTCGCCTCATTATATTAGACTCAAAATTAGTGCAATTTGTTTCAATACGTAGGTTAATTTTGATTATGATAATGTTATTTTTTAGTGATTGTCGCACATACTATATTACGGTAAATGTGCATTTTACATCGCGGGCTGTGCGGAAAGGTAAGGACAGAGCGGTGAGCGGAACCGTTGGCACTGCAGAAGCATCAACCCCGAATCAAAATATAATCGATAGCAAAGCGGAAAGGTAAGGGCAGAGCGGTGTTTGGGGGCAACGGCTCTGCGGAAACATCAACTCTCACTTATAAATATATATGTTAGCATTAGGAAAAATCTAATATGATATATCATATAATCGTGTTTCTTGTTAGCAAATTGATATTCAAGATATAAAACATTATTATTGAATTATGCCAACATTACAAAACAATGCTAATAGTATACAACATTTCTGTACCAAGAGCATCATTCACCGCCGAGAGATTACGTCAACACAGAGGAAAGGTTTAAAAAAACGCCTCACCCTTAAGCCGTTAGATAGCGTATGCCACAAAAAAGTGGTCTGACCTTGCACCGTGGGTTAGCCAACACCGTTCAAAAGTGCTTGTAGATGGCATCAACAGCGAGGAAATAAGAAAAATTTAATATATTTAATATTTTTGGTACAAAATATTTGCAAATATGATATTTATATTATACTTTTGGCGCATTATTTAATTATTAAACAAACAAAGGAAAAACAAAATGGCACAGACACAACTATATATGTCAAGTGTATCATTACACAAATTGAGATTAGAAATGCTCTCAGAGCTTGCAGCAAAACTCGTAAAGGCTGGTTCGGCTGCCAAAGAAAAAACAACAAAAGAAATGGTGGCTAAGCTAAAAGAGGTGGCCAACGAGTTTAACACTGCCAAAACCAAAGAGAAAACCAACCAAAGCACTCAGATTACGCAGCAGTATCTTGAGATTCTCAAAAAACGCTACAACGCTCTCGGCGGATGCCTCAAAGCCGCCAAAAACAGCGGAGTAATGGAAAAAGAGGCGGCTGCTGCCAACATTATCCCCAAATACGCCAATGTTACATCGGTGTTTGGGCTCAAGAGCGAGGCTATTGGCCGTATCGAAAAGGCTATTGCCAACCTTCGCACTATTAAAGACCAGGATTTTGAAACTATCGGCGCTTCTGACTACATCGCCGCTCTTGAAGATACTATCGAGGAATACCGCACAGCAGTGATTTCGCGTGTGGACGTAAAGGTAGAGAAAAGCAAAGCCGTGATAACAGGTCGCGACAACATTATCAAAACGATTCAAAACCTGCTCACCGCCATCAAATACGCTCAAGACTGCCTCAACGGCAGCGAAAGCGAATTGGTAAAATCGTACAACACGATATTTGCCGAAATAGCCACCACGCTAAAAATCATGGCCACCATGCGTGCCAAAAACAAGAAAGAATAACTATCATACATCCATTTATTCCTTGAATGGGGCGGGCGGCTACGGCACCCGCTCTTTTTTTGTGGTGTTTGGAGTGCAGACGGCTCGTCTGCCAAATATCACTACACCTCTTTATATTTCAAATAATGAAATAACTCATCTATAATGTCGAGTATTTCGGCATCGGTTACTATACCCCTAACAATATCGCCTTTTTTAAGAAACTCTATATTAACGTGTTCGGGTCGATGGTCGGGGTCGTTGACTTTTATAAGAATTTTACCGGGTGATAAATTCTCTATTTCTTTAGCAATGCCCTCCATCCATCCAACAAATGAATATTTTTTCTTTTTTGAGTTTCCATTATACATAGCGGCACGTTGGAAGCCAGATTCTATAAACCATTGCTTACCCATATAGTCAAAACGAAGGAAAGATATACCTTCTTCGTCTTGTCTAAGACCAATAAAAGTATCCTTTGGATAGTTTGTAATCGGGTCGATGTCTTTTGGCGAAAGCACTATGCGCGACAATTTTTCGTCGCCGTTAACACTATTGGCAAGATAATTATTTTTCATTAAGCAATGCTTTCAAGGTGAGACCTTAGGGTTAAGAAGGTTTCTTTGTTGATGTTTTCAAACGAATGATGTTCGGTTTCTTGGTCGGGACGCTTTATAAAATACGACAATTGGGTATCGCCGATTTCGCATTTGATACGACCTTTGTTGGTTTCCATTTTGAGCATCACTGCGCCCATATATGTAGGATATAGGCGAATGAGTTTGGCAGTGGCAGGGTTGAGTGTGTTGGCAAATTTGTTGACGTTGGCAATGGCGGTTTTGTTGATACATGGAGCATTTTCTCCGTCCCAACCTTTTTTAAGTTGGCGGATTTCCTTTAAATCGGTTTGCCACTGTGCAGCAGGTGTTTTTGTTTTTTGTTGCTCGGCATCTTGTGTTGCGAGCAGATTGCGAAATGCAGATTTCACCTGTTTGGGCTGCGACTGATAAAACGCCCAAAGCACATCTAATGTTGATACTCTTTGTATTGCTGTTGCCATTTGCTTTTGCCATTAATAATTCCACTGCAAAGATAATGAATAATGCAGAATGCACAATACTTAATGCTCAATTATTTTTTCCTATCTTTGCCACAATTAAAAATTTAAAACTCCATTAAATATGAAAAACACAAAAAAACTATCCACAAAGTCAATAGTTAAAGGCAGTTATAAACACCTCGTTACTATTGCAATGCTAATGCTACTAATGTTTGCCACTGCAGGCAGAGCCTCGGCAGTTGAAGCCAAAACAGCCTACGCCGTATTGAAAGACGGTACCCTTACATTCTACTACGACGTTAATTTTGATTCTCACACAGAACCCGACAAGTGGACATTTCCCGACCCGTTGAAAGAACCAAGTTGGAGTGAAAATGAAAATATCACCAAAGTGAAGATAACCAACGATTTTAAAAAATTCACCCCTACTTCGTGTAGATATTGGTTTGTTGGACTTACTAAGCTTCAAAGCATCTCGGGACTGGAAAACATAAACACCGATAATGTTAAAAGAATGGACTGGATGTTTTACGATTGCCAAGTTCTTGAATCGCTTGATTTGAGTAGTTTCAACACAGGAAATGTTACTGATATGTATGGAATGTTTCGCGGATGCAAGGAACTCGAAACACTTAATTTAAGTAATTTCAACACAAAAAACGTTATGGGACAAGGAATGAACGATATGTTCTTCGATTGCAACAAACTCACCAGCGTATTGGTTGGTGATAATTGGCAAGTACCCCAAAACGGAGAAATCAACTTAAAAGGCAAAGTTATCAAAACAACCCCCTACGCCGTGCTCTCCGACAACCCCGACGACAAAACCCAAAAAACTCTAACATTCTACTGCGACCAATACAAAAAGGATAACAATGGAATAGAACTCAATAATGCTGGACAAAACCCCGGTTGGTTCAACGACAAACAATCCATCACCAAAGTAGTATTCGACGAAGGGTTTAAATACGCACGACCAGTATATTGTTATAACTGGTTCAACGCATGCAAAACCTTAACGGAAATCAAAGGCATCGAAAACCTCAACACATCGGAGGTTATTAATATGCAAAAAATGTTCTGTAATTGTTCATCCATAGAATCACTTGATTTGCGCAATTTCAATACAAAGAAAGTTCAAATAATTGATTTGATGTTTGCGTCTTGTACAAACCTAACAACCATCCTTGTTGGCGATCACTGGGATGTTAGTAGTGCAAATTA
>JAFPYT010000290.1 GCA_017394445.1 Bacteroidales bacterium
AGTACGAAATTATTTGGAATATCCAAATAATTTACATTAACTAATTGTAAATATTTTACTTTCTTACTCATTACACTGCGGTTTTAAATTATTACACAATATAGATAAAAAAGACGAAATGATTCCATAAATATTTATGGAGATTTTATTAATATTTATACAGAAATAAATAATTTATGAGATAATTATAAGGTAATAAGTTAATTAGATAGAGGAATTATTGTGCTATTTTTTTGAAATTCATTAAAAATTATACTGATTGATGGGATTCGGCAAATATAATGTATTTCTGTGAAATGCAAAAATTTATTTTAATACTCAATCAAATCAAGGCCTTGACTGCGGTAATAAGTCAATTCATTTCCTATGTTTCAAACAAAGTGTTACATTGATTGATGTGTCAAATATAGGGAAAAATTGGGAGATGGAGAAATGATTTAGGGATTTTTTTAGAAAAAAACACCCGGCAGTTTGACGAATCAGGGACTGTCGGGACTGAACATTGCAAAAATAGGTATGATTTCTATTGTTTGCAAATATTTTGTGTTAAATTTTCATAATTTCCAAGCATTTGCTTTCTACATTGTCCATACCATAGAGCAATCTCTTATAATCAACACCCATCCATAAAAAAAGTGTTTTTATGCGATTGTAGTTAACTTTTGTATAAACATCTGAAATACAAACAGGTCTACCAAAGCATATTGGCTTGTGATGAGCGATTCTGTTTCGAATGTTATTAATATAATCCAATTCCAAAAATATCTTTGAATTGTCAATCCTCATTTGCGGCGTTGACCTCGGTTTGTTTGGAAAAACCGACAGCAAATGTCGCCCGCTCAAACGATACTGCACATTGTTGAACATAAATTTCCATACTCCAAACTCCATTTGGGACAAGAGTTTGGTATGTGAATAATTATTTTCTCTAACCAACTCGTTATATGCTTTCGTAATGATTTTGCGCGTTTGTTCTACACGGTTGTCTGAGTAGAAAATTCCGTTATTAGCAACTGAATCCCTCAACCAATCGTTTCCAAAATATTGGCGCATCACTTTGTCGATTTGATTGCGCAAAACAACTTCAAAGCAACTTATCACCGTAAACATTTCCTGGGAAAGTTTCAGGTTAAGTCGGTAAAGTTTCATTGCTTTGCGTGTATCGTTGCCACAGGCGGTGATGTATTTCCGCATTCGGGCAGACGAAATCAAATCTTCAAATTCGGTGTACTTCATATTGTTTATAATTGCCTTTTGAACGGTATAAAGATAATAAGGATTTTTGAAATTTGGAAAATAGTTTAAACTATTTCCCAAATACATTATTTACCTCGTCAAGTGAAAGTTGAGTGATTGATGCAAATATTTATCTCCTAATTAATTACCCCATCTTTGCATTATTCCTCCATACGAATCGATGCGGCGGTCGCGGAAATAGGGCCAGATGCGGCGGACGGTGGACATTTGATCAAGGTCGATGTCGGCGTATACGATTTCTTCTTTGTTTAAAGAGGCTTGTGCAACGATTTCGCCCTGAGGACCAGCCACAAACGAACTGCCCCAAAAACAGATGCCTTCGCTGTGCTCTTCGTGTTTTTCAAAGCCCACACGGTTGACAGCCGCCACAAAAATTCCGTTGGCAACGGCGTGTCCACGCTGCACTGCTATCCACGAATCGCGCTGACGGTTGCCGTCTTCGCCCTCCTCGCTCGGAAGCCAACCTACTGCTGTGGGATAAAACAGCACGTCGGGACCTTGCATTGCAGTTAACCGTGCCGCCTCGGGAAACCATTGATCCCAACAGATTAGCACGCCGATACGTCCAAACTTAGTGTTGTGAGCCTTGTAGCCGAGGTCGCCCGGGGTGAAATAAAATTTTTCGTAAAAACAGGGGTCGTCGGGAATGTGCATTTTGCGGTAAAAACCTGCCATTGAGCCGTCGGCATCTAAAATCATTGCGCTATTGTGATATACGGCTGTGCTGCGTTTTTCAAAAAATGGAACCACTATGGCGCAACCGAGTTGGGCGGCAAGTTTTGAAAAAGTCTGATACGAGGGTCCGTTTTCCACCTCCTCGGCAAAGTCAAAATAGTCGATATTCTCGCTCTGACAGAAGTAAAACGAGGAGTAGAGTTCGGGCAAACAGATTACATTTGCACCATTACGTGCCGCCTCGGTAATGTACTCAACGCACTTGGCGGTGTTGGTCTTGCGGTCGCCATCGAGGTTGAGCTGCACTAATGCTATTTTATAGTTACTCATTTTAATGTATTATCAATAAAAGTTATAAGTTTATCCAAATCTTCGGGACGGTTGGGGAAGTTGAGATTGTCGATGTCAACAGTAAGGATTTTACCAAGTTTATAGTTTGATGTCCATTTTTCGTATTTTTCGTTGAGGCGGGTGAGGTATTCGGGACTAATGCCCTGCTCGTAAACCCTGCCACGTTTGCGGATTTGTTCCAAAAGTGTTGACACATTGGCTTTTAGGTAAATAAGAAGGTCGGGCGGCGAAATGAGCGAACTCATTTTTTCAAACATTCCGAGATAGTTTTCAAAATCGCGAGTATCCAACAGGCGCATATCGTGAAGGTTTTCGGCAAACACATACGCGTCTTCGTAGATGGTGCGGTCTTGGATAACGTTTCGACCCGACTTGCGGATGTCGATAATCTCGCCCAAACGGCTCTGCATAAAGTAAATCTGCAAGTTAAACGCCCAACGCTCCATATCCTCGTAAAAGTTGTTGAGATATGGATTTGCCTCCGCATCCTCAAAATGCGCCTCCCAATTGTAGTGTTGGGCAAGAAGGTTGGCAAGTGTGGTTTTGCCCGAACCAATATTTCCTGCAATTGCTATGTGCATAGTTATCAGTCTTTTATAATATGTTAGAATATAGGTTGAGTAACAGTTTTAATGTTTGGTAAAATTAATAAATAGATTTTATAAAACGGATTTTTCTTGAAAAGATTTGTTTATAAATTTGCAAAAAATTTTTTTTCGAGATGAACACAAACAAAATATTGGTCTCTCCGTCGATTTTGGCGGCCGACCACGCAAATATTCAGCAAGAAATCGAACGCGTTAACCGCAGCGGTGCCGACTGGGTGCACGTAGACATTATGGACGGTGTTTTTGTGCCAAATATGTCGTTTGGATTCCCAATTGTAAAGGCTACCAAAAAACATTCGCAACTTCCTTTGGATGTGCATCTTATGATTGTTAATCCGCAAAACTACATTCAGGAGTTCATTAAAGCAGGTGCCGACATACTTACCATTCATTATGAGGCTGTTACGCACCTTCACCGTGCTATCTGGCAAATCAAAAACGCCGGAGTGAAGGCTGGTGTGGCACTTAATCCGTCAACACCAGTTTCGATGCTCGAAGAAATTATCCAAGATGTGGATATGGTGTTGATTATGACCGTTAATCCTGGGTTTGGCGGACAAAAGTTTATCGAAAACTCGTATTCTAAAATTATGCGCTGCAAAGAACTGATACTCAAACGAAACAGCCAAGCATTAATAGAGGTAGACGGCGGAGTGGAGAGCCACAACGCAGCCAAACTGATTAATGCGGGAGTGGACGTGATGGTGGCTGGCAGTTATATTTTCGGCGCAAAAGATTACGCCGAAAACGTTAAACTGCTAAAATATCCTATTGAAAACGCTATCTAAGTTCGTGACTAAGGCAGTGGAGCGAGCCTAAGCCCCAAATAATGTCGACACAATGTATGCCTATCACCTTGCGGTCGGGAAACTGACTTGCAATGATGTCGAGGGCTATACGGTCGTTGGGGTCGTTGAATGTAGGCACAAGCACTGCATTGTTGGTAATCAAGAAGTTGGCGTAACTTGCCGGCAATCGCAAATTGCGGAAACATACTGCGCCGGGCATTGGAAGTTCCACAATTTTGATGGGCTTGCCATTTTCTAAGCGTGCTTTTTTCAACCGTTTGTAGTTGTCTTCAAGTGCGGCATAGTTAACATCGTCGGGGTCGTGAGTGCGGCAGAGAAGCACTGTGGACTGATTTACAAAACGGCAGAAATCGTCGATGTGTCCGTGAGTATCGTCGCCATTGATGCCACGTCCAAGCCAAATAACATTGGTAACGCCAAAATATTTTCTAAATATCTCCTCGTAGTCCTTTTTGGTAAAGCCGGGATTGCGCACTTGCTCGGTATCGCTCATAAGGCATTCTTCGGTGCAGAGTAGTGAACCACAGCCGTTTACATCAATTGCTCCTCCCTCCAAAACCACACGGCGGCGGTTGTAGACAGGTTGCAAAAACGGTTCTTCGAGAACTTTTGAAATAAACTGTGGCACAAAATCGTCGGCACGGCAGTAAGTGTAACGCGCCCAATTGTTGAACTTAAAGTCAAGAATCACAGGCTTTTGGTTCTCATCCAACACGGTGATAGGACCGCTGTCGCGCATCCACACACGGGGTGCTGAATATTCCACCATATTGATTTCGGGCATATTGGCGGCAGAATCTTCGAGCATCTGAGTTACAATTTCACGATGTTCGGCATCTGCAACCAACAGAGTAACAGGCACATTAAACGAAAGTTTCTTAACAAACTCCACAAACGCCCATTTTACGGTGTTGAGTTTTCCGGGAAAGTCCTTGCTGTTGTAAGGAAACAGGATAAGAACCGAACGCTGCTGTTCCCATTCGGCGGGAAGTCGGTATTGGTGGTTTTCTACTTGCATTTTTTGATAACGTTTTGTGCCAATGATTCAAAATACTGAGCCTGAATGCTGTTGCTATCGAGCACCGCAGGACGACCGTTGTCGCCGCTTTCGCAAATACTCTGAACAAGAGGCACTTGGGCTATAATGTCGATACCGTATTTTTCAGAAACAGCCTTGTTGCCCTCTTTGCCAAATATATAGTACTTATTATTAGGCAGTTCGGCAGGCGTAAACCAAGCCATATTTTCTACAATGCCAAGAATCGGAATGTTGATTTTGTCGTTGCGAAACATATTTATGCCCTTTACCACGTCGGCAATTGCCACCTGCTGAGGTGTGGAAACAATGATTGCGCCTTTGAGCGTAATATTCTGTACCACAGTAAGATGAATATCGCTTGTACCGGGAGGAAGGTCGAACAAAAGGTAGTCTAACGCACCCCAGTCGCCATCGTTGATAATCTGGTTGAGCATATTCGACGCCATAGGTCCGCGCCAGATAACAGGACTTTCGGGGTCAACGAAAAATCCCATCGAGAGTATCTTAACGCCATATTTTTCAACGGGAACAATCCAACTTTTTTCGCCTTCTTGACGCACGCCAGGATGCTCGTCTTCTACGCCAAACATTTTGGGAATAGAGGGACCAAACACGTCGGCATCAATTAATCCCACTTTGTAGCCTTGCTTAGCAAGTGCGGCAGCGAGATTTGCGGTAACGGTGCTCTTACCTACCCCACCCTTGCCCGACGATACGGCTATGATGTTTTTAACATCTTTGAGCGGGACGGTTTTTTCGGCGGCTGTGGGTTGTTCCTCCTCAACGTAGGTTTCCACATTGATTTCTGGGTTCAATTGGTTTTGAATCACCTGACGGATAGCCTTGCGAAAAGAGTTTTGAAGCGGCTTAACAGCGTGGTTTATTTTAAGATAAACTTCCACACCGTTTTGTGTAATAGCCACACGGTCTACAATACCCGACTCCACTATATCCTTGTGGTTCTGCGGGTTAGTAATGTTTTTTAATACTGATAAAATATCTTGCTCTGTCATTTTGATAATGGGTATTTCATTTATTTAGGAATTGCGCGAACTCTGTCGGGTCTTACAGCACGGATGTTTTGCAAAAGTCGGTAGTCTTTGAAATTGTTGGTTACAATAATGCTGCATTTTTGTTTTCGTGCCAACACATACTGCACATTATCTTCAATATCTGCCCCAGTTTCGATTAAAGCGCAATCAATATCTTTGTTTGTAAAGTCTATGATATTAAACCGATGCTGCAAATTATGAACTATATTTATAATATCTTGATTAGTTTTTTTCTTTTGATAAAAAGATATTAATTGTGCTACACTAAGAGAGGATATATATAGGCGTTTGCCAATTAATGAACACAGATAGTGAAGACACTCAGAGTCTTTTTGAAATCGGGCATCGCCACTATATGCACCTATTAAGACATTGGTGTCGATAAAAATATGGTTGGGATTGAACGAATATGTGTTTTGCACCATATCAGAAAGCCAAATGAGGAAATTGTTTCTTTTCTTCATCGGTTAGCGTACTAACCAAACCGGCAGTCCAAATACCCACCAATTCTTCAATTAACTTCTTGCGTGTAAGTCCGTTCTTTTTTAAAAGTAACTCCACTACGCCTTTCCGTTCTTTTTCTATTTGTCTATCTAATTCGCTCATAATGATTACCAATTTTTTAGCAAAAATAAAAAATATGCCATAATTGTGCAATAGTTACAACAATAAATCCACCTACTTTTTCTCCTCAATATACGAATCCTTAAAGCCGAGCATATACAGCACGCCGTCCATACCGATCGACGAAATCGACTGTTTGGCATTTTCCTTTACCTTTGGTTTGGCGTGGAATGCAATACCGAGACCGGCGCAATTGAGCATCGGAAGGTCGTTGGCACCGTCACCTACGGCAATAACTTGTTGAAGGTTAAGATTTTCGATTTGGGCAATAAGTTTAAGAAGTTCGGCTTTGCGTTTGCCGTCAACAATTTCGCCCACATAGTTGCCGGTGAGTTTGCCGTCAACGATTTCAAGTTCGTTGGCGTACACAAAATCGAGGTTGAACTTCTGTTTGAGATAGTTGCCAAAATAGTTGAAACCGCCGGAGAGGATGGCGATTTTGTAGCCGTATTGTTTAAGAATTTTGAGAGTGCGTTCTGCGCCTTCGGTAATGGGCAGGTTTTCGGCAATCTCTTTCATTACGCTTTCGTCCAAGCCTTTGAGCAGCGACACGCGGCGTTTGAAACTTTCGCAAAAATCAATTTCACCCCTCATAGCCGATTCGGTGATGGCCTTTACTTGATCGCCCACGCCCGCACGCATTGCAAGTTCGTCGATAACTTCGGTTTGAATCAATGTAGAATCCATATCGAAACATACCAAACGGCGGTTTCGGCGGTAGAGGTTGTCCTCTTGAAAAGAAATATCGTAGCCTTGTTCGCGCGAAAGACGCATAAACTCGCTCTGCAACAGAGGTTTATCCTTTGGTGTACCACGCACCGACATCTCCACACAGGCGCGGGTAAGATGCTGTTCGCCATTGTCGGTTAAAGGAATACGTCCGGTAAGACGGGTGATGGCATCAATATTAAGGCTTTGTTCGGCAAGCACTTTCGACACGTCGGCAATAAGTGCGGCAGAAATTTTGCGTCCGAGGAGAGTAACAATATAGCGGTTTTTGCCCTGCATCGACACCCATTTTTCGTATTCGGCAATCGACACTGGCGAAAATCTTACTTGCACGCCCATTTCGCTCGACGAAAAGAGCATCTCTTTTAATATGTTTCCCGACTGGCTTTGGTCGCTGATAAACATTATGCCAAGCGACAGCGAGTTGTGAATATCTGCCTGTCCAATGTCAAGGATTGTGGCACCGTATTGTGCTATAATTCCTGCAAGGCGCGATGTAAGCCCCGGCTTGTCTTCGCCGGTAATCGCCGCCATAATAATTTCCTTATTTTCAAGGTTATCCGAAAGGTTTTCCATTATTTATTTTGCTTGCGTATGGTTGACAAAAATATGAATTAATATTGGATATCCCACAAATGTATTTTGAAATTAACAAAAAAATAAAAATCCGAACGCTGAACGGGGTTCAACGTCCGGATTTATATGAGGGTGGAGCGTACACGAGCTACGCCCCTACAATGCCAATTTATACGATTTACCGTTGATAATTACCACAAATACTCCTGATTTGGCGAAGGGGATTTGTTCGAGAGATGATTTTGTTGTAGATGTTGCTATTGTGCGGCCTTGGAGGTCGATGATTTTGTATTGGCTGTCGGGTGCGGCGGAGATAAAGATTGTGTGGTTTGATGACCAAACGTTTACATTCGTAGAATCTGCAACAAATGCAACTGGAGTATCCAGGGGTTCTGGTTCAGGCTCTGGTTCGGGCTCAGGCTCTGGTTCGGGCTCTGGTTCTGATTCTGGTTCTGGCTCAGGTTCTGGGTCGGGCTTTGGATCAGGGGCAGGCTTGGGTTTTGGAGTAATGGTAACTTTATAAAGTCTGCCATCTTCAAAAGAATAGAAGGTGGTTTCCTCGGTGTATTTTACGCCATTGTATTCATCGGCGGTGATGTTTTTTTCATATACTGTTGGCTTCGGTTTCCAAATCTTAAAACTACCACAGAGGTGAAGCATAGCAAGGTAGTGAACAAGACCATCATAGTAGCGATATGGACCGGTTATAGGTTTTACGTTCCATGCCAATTCCATGTTTTTCTTAACCGACTCTGCGTAATCAGGGTTGCCCAACAAAGCAAAACAAGCCACAGCGTTGGCACCGGCTTCACCTTGTGTATATGATTCCGATGGGTTAGAACCATCCCATTCAAAACGGGCATGTTGGTAGCCGTCTTTTTCAAAAAAATTGATAATGCGTTGAGCCATTTCTTCTTGTCGTGTAGCATCTGCGCCAAAAAGATAGTAATCCATACCATAGTTCATTGCGCAACGCATAGCGTCGTACATATACTTGGTAGCATTAGAGTTATAAGAATAAGACTGAGGCTGACCATTAAAGGAACTATAGTCTGAAAACAAACCGGATTTAGTGTTACACGACTTGTAAAGGTGATCACGAGTGGCTGTTACGGATTTTTTCCACTTTTCAGTGTCCTTTTCTGCCCAACGAGAGAGTAGATCCAAGTAGGCTGGCAAATCATAAGACGGATCAGAGAAATTATTACAGCCGTCCCTCGGTTGAAAAACTATAATGTAATTGCCCTGATTAAACAGCTTGTGACCTAGATTGTTCCACATCTTGTCCATAATATACAGAGCGTCTTCTCTATATTGGTCATCGCCCCAGCGGTTGGCTGCAAACATAAGAGACATCATAAAGTACATTTCGGCATCAGGTACGCAGTTATCGTCACCTCCGGTACCGCTTTCATCGCGTTGCCAAGCGAAGTAACCATCCCAGTCTCCGCCCTTGCGCCACATGTGATTCTTTGCCCAATTCCACAGCTTGTCGAACTCTTCTTTGTGATTGGTTTGCACACAAATCATCATACCATAAGCCATACCTTCGGAGCGGACATCATGGTTGGCAATATCCATAATATAGGCTTCTGAGCCTTTATCATAATAGACCTTTGAGTTATCATCGCCTTTAAAATAATGATCCCACAATTGGTCGAGTTTGTCTTGGATTTCCTCATCGGTTTTGCCCAAAACAGTTTTAAAGGGACTTGTGTAAATACCGGTGTAATACGCACCATTGTAGTTTGGCTCTGTTTCTTCGTAATCGGGGCCAAAGTAAGCACCGTTGTCATCGAAATAAGTGGGATGGGTTTGCGCAAACGATGCAGTCACAAACGTGCACACCAATAGCACACTCATTAATACATTTGTTTTTTTCATCTTGATAAAGTTTTAAATAATAATTAGCAAAAATATAGTTCAATTAGCTAATGCAAAAATGAAAAAAAAATGAAAAAAACAAACATCCAAGCCGAAAAAATTATTTTTTCACCGGCAGGGTTACAATAAATGTTGTACCTTTGCCCACTTCCGACTCAAAGGTGATATCGCCTTTGGCATTGATAATGATGTTTTTGCACATAGCAAGGCCGAGACCGCTGCCGCTACTCTTGGTGGTGAAACTCGGGGTAAAGAGTTTACCCTTAATTTCGTCGGGTATGCCGCAGCCGTTGTCTTTGATTTTTACAGTTACCTTGCCGTCAGCCACGCCGAGCGACACGTGGATTTTGCCTTTGATACCGTCGGGAATGGCCTGTGTGGCGTTTTTAATAAGGTTGACAAATACACGCGAAATCTGCTCCTTGTCGGCAATGATAGTAATATCGTTGTGTTCGCCAAAATCGGATGTAATCTCCACATTCTCGGTGTTTTTAAAGAGTTGCACCACATTGCCGAGTGTCTCTATCACATTAAACGGACTTTCGTCGGGTTTGGGCATTTTGGCAAAGTTGGAAAATCCGGTGGCTATCGACGACAGCGTATCTATCTGTTGTATAAGGGTATTAGAAACCTTTTCGAGCTTGTCGTCAAAGTCGGCATCGTGGTTTTGATGACTACGTATTAAGAACTGAATGCTCAGTTTCATAGGTGTGAGCGGATTCTTGATTTCGTGAGCAATCTGCTTAGCCATTTCGCGCCATGCGCTCTCGCGTTCGCTCTTGGCAAGTAGGGCGGCACTCTCTTCAAGTTTTTCCACCATTGTGTTGTATTCCGACACAAGCTGACCAATTTCGTCTTTGCGTTTGTACTCAATTTTTTCGTGCTTTTTGCCGAGTTCTACTTTTTCTATCATGTTTTGAATCATGCGTATAGGATGAACCATACGTTCAGACAGCAGCACAGCAATAAGTATGCTTACAAGCATCAGCACCACAAAAAGGTTTACAACCGAAACTATCATTGTAGACAGTTCGCGTTCCATATCGTCTGACTTAGAAAAATACGGCAAGTTGATGTAGCCGATAAGTTGGTCGCGCGAATTGTAAAATGGAATGTATGCCGACTTGTAGCTCAACTTTCCTATAACCTCATCTTGGATATAATTAGCTTTGGTATTGAATACAAGCGATTTAAGCGCATTGCCATTAATCTGTGGACTAAGCAAACCTTTCTTAAAAATTTCGGGACGAGAACTGCCCACAAGTGCGCCATCAGCACCATAGATATTAACATCGCAATAAAAAACATGTGCTGTTTTGGCAAGATATTCATCAAGAGCGGTGTTAAACTCAGGCAAATGTGCCGACACAAACGACGTAGAATCGCCATATACCTGCTCTATATGCATATACACGCTCTTCATTTTGTCGTTGATTTCGGTATTGGTATCGTTGCAAAACTTTATCCAATTAAAGTAAGCCATTGCGCCACAAATAATTACAAAAGCCAACACAAGAATAGAGCAAACCGATGATATAAGTTTTATTTTTAGTTGCGAACGGTATTCGTCGAGTCGGTGTTCACTTATGATTTTGGCTATTAAATATGTAAGCATCAGCAATGTATACGCCACAAAAATATATGCAAACGACACCACATAATCCCAAAAATCCTTTTCGGGACGGCTGATAACCACAATGTCCGACTTGTCTTTGTATACAGTGTGCACATAATTATCGAGAGCAAACACGGCTATAGAATCGCCCGAATTGCTGAGCTGCTGAGCAAACACCTCATCGCCAAGGTCGTAGGTAAACGAACCATGTTGTTTGGTTTTGCGTCCGTTGCGATATTTGGCATAATTGCAGTCTTCGAGTAGCGATGGAGTCATGTCGCCGTTAACAAGCAGTTCAGGATAGCCAAAATCCTGAGGCACAGGTTTGTTGTCGAGTGTAATAATTATATAATAAGGTGTATCGCCAACATTAGCCCGCAATTGACCTATATAACTAATTCCGCCGTCGGGATTATCCACAAAATAAAAATCAGAAGCAGGGATTTCGCTGCCATACTTAGCAATGGTTTCGGCAGTTTCGTTTTGCATTTCGATAAAAGGCACTCCCTGAACGGCTTCGAACACTTTTACCGAAAGATTATATTTGTTCCAATATCCGTTGAAATGCCAACGTTGCAGATATTCGTACACACGTCGTCCGTTTTTAACATCGGCTGCAAGATAGTCGGAAATCAAAGCATCGCCCGAAATCTCGGTGGTAAAATCTTGCAAAAGCGATTCTGCAATTTTGTCGTGCTCGTCAACTGCAAGCATAAGTTGCTCTTCGCTAAGGTGTTGCTGCTTTTGCTCTGCCGTTTTGGTAATCACCACCGACGACAGCACCGCACTCAAAAACACCATAAACATATATCGGTAAACGCTTTCGGTGGCTTTGCGATAATGCATCAGGCACGACCAAAAAACTATTACCGCCACGTAACCCATTGTTGCGCTCAAAAACGTATGATGCGACAATACCGACAGCAAAACAGCCACCAATCCCATCGACGCTATGATAATAAAAGCCTTGCGGAGGTTGCGCCAATCATTGAGCGATACATACGAGGTAAGTTTTACTATAGCATAAATCAGCGAGGCAAATGCAAATGCAAAAATTACAACGCCCGCAAGCGAAAACACGTCGAGCGCAAACACATTATTTAGCTGAAAGGGAATTTCAGAATCAGCAATGAGAGATTCTAAAGCGGTATGAACCGCCACCACTACATAAACGCCAATTGCAGCCACTGCAAAGAAAAAGCAGCCACGGGTAAACTCTGTCCACGATTTTATGCGTTTACCAAGTTCTACATAATCAGCCAGTTTAAACACTGCCATGGTTACAAACAGCATTAATACTGCATTGATTAAGAAATCGCCAAAAGTGGGATAAAAGAACCCGCCTTGAAAATACACAGGGTCGAAAAAGTCGAGCGCATAAACATTAGGAGGCAGTTTGGTTACCATTGTAATAATGCGCACAACTATAGTGGAAAATATTATTGCTATAATTTTCAGAGAGTTGCCTTTGTTAAGCGACAGCCTGTCGATATAGCCGAGCAAAAATATCACAAGCAGCACAAGGCTCAACAAAAAGAGCACTCCCACCACATTGTAATGCACAGTATCGTTGTCAACCTCGTTGAGCGGCACAAGTGTAAAAATATATTTGCCTTCTTTATCTTGAATGTCGATGCCATACGACAGAGTGATGGGCGAAAGCTTAAACGTGGGACTTATATGAAACTCAGGTATATAGCTTTTGCTCAAATACTTATTTTCGATACTATATTCGGTTTTGAGCAAAATTAATCCAGCATAGATAGTTTTATTTTTTATCACAGTGCGTATTTCGTACCAACCGTTGCTCAAGTGTGCAATCCGATTGTTGATGCCCGATTGCGAATAGAGTGTTTTTATAGGGGTCTTGTTGTCGCTCCAAAAACGCAGAGTGTCGTTTTCAAACACAAATATCGAAATACCTTCATTTTCAAGGTTTTTAAGATCTTCGGGTAATACGTAAATAGAGTTGTCGCGCACAATACCATTGCCCGACTCCACTATCGAACGCACTTTTGCCATAATACTATCGGTGCGGCTCTCCTTGGCATGAAGCACATTGGTAACTCGGTTAACGTCGATGTCGTAGGTTTTCAACCCACTTAGATACGACTCCAACACCGATGCCACCGCAAACAGTACTATTGCGTATACTAAAAACTGTATTTTAAAAAACTTCTCTTTCACTTTCTCTCTGTTGTTTCTGTGTTTCAAAGTTTGTATTTGCAAATGCCTTGCCAACAATTTACAGTTATCAAAAATTATTCGTGATGGTAAGGTTCGTTGTTAATAATGGTAAATGCACGGTACAATTGCTCCATAAAAATCAAGCGCACCATCTGATGCGAAAAGGTCATCTTAGATAGCGAGATTTTTTCGTCGGATTTTTGATATACCTGATTGTCAAAACCATACGGACCGCCTATTATAAAGGTGATGTCCTTGTTTTGGAGCGAGATTTTTTTAGAAATGTACTGCGAAAACTCCATCGAGGTGAACTCCTTGCCGTGTTCGTCTAAGAGTATGCGTACCGACGACGTGTCGAGATACGGCATAAGCAACTCACTCTCTTTCTGTTTGATGGTGTCGAAGGGCATATTAGCGGTATTCTTCAAATCTTTAAGCACCACAAACTCAAAAGGGATATACTTTTTTATCCTTTTTTCGTATTCGGCGCAGGCATCCACAAGGTATTTTTCTACCGTGCGGCCTACTACCACAAATCTTATTTTCATTTTTTGTTTTTCCTTGTCTACAGACCATTCTCAACGGGTCTGTTATAATTCTTGTACTAAATACAAATGTAACACTTTAATTAAAAATAAACAACCTCTTAACGTGTAAAAAACAAAAAAAAATCTAATTTTGCAAAGTTTTATCAATACCTATCTTTTAAGTTGGAAAATATACAAGTGTACGGCGCACGTGTACACAATCTTAAAAATATCGACGTTACCATTCCGCGCAACAAACTTACTGTGGTAACAGGACTTAGCGGCAGCGGCAAATCGTCGCTCGCATTCGACACCATTTTTGCCGAGGGTCAAAGGCGTTACATCGAAACTTTCGATGCCTACGCACGCCAGTTTCTCGGTGGTTTGGAGCGTCCCGACGTGGACAAAATCACTGGTCTAAGTCCCGTTATCAGCATCGAACAGAAATCCACCAACAAAAATCCGCGTTCCACAGTGGGCACTATCACAGAAATTTACGACTTTTTGCGTCTGTGGTATGCGCGTGCGGGCGAGGCTTATAGTTACCTCAGCGGCAAAAAAATGGTGAAATACACATCCGACCAAATACTTGCGCTCATTACCGAACGATATGGAGGCAAACGTGTAATTGTACTCGCCCCCGTGGTGCAGGGTCGCAAGGGTCATTACCGCGAACTGTTTGAGCAAATTCGCCGAAAAGGTTACGTACAGGTGCGTGTAGACGGTGTGGTAAAAGATATTATTGTAAATATGAAAACCGACCGCTACAAAACTCACAACATAGAGATAGTAATCGACAAGGTGGTTGTGCCCAAAGACGGCGCAGCGGGCGGAGGAATGGAGCGTGTAAAATCGTCGATTAACACCGCTATGCAGTTTGGCAAGGGCATAATTATGCTTATGGATGCCGACACTGGCGAAACAAGATATTACAGCAGGCTTTTGATGTGTCCAGAAACAGGATTGTCGTATGCCGAGCCTGCGCCCAACAATTTTTCGTTCAACTCGCCCACAGGATGCTGTCCACGGTGCAAGGGTTTGGGTTTTGTTGATATTATCGACGTGCAAAAGGTGGTTCCCGACCGCACTCTCAGCATCAAGAAAGGCGCAATTGTACCATTGGGCAAATATCGCGACAATTTTGTGTTCCGTCAGTTGGAGGCGATTGCCGAGCGCGATGGTTTTTCGCTCGACACACCCGTGCAAGACCTTCCGCCCGAAGCGTTAGACACCGTGCTATACGGTTCGGCAGAGCCTGTAAAGATGGAGTGGCTTAGGATGTACGGCTCAGGTTCGTCCACCTACGACGGCATTATCAAATACCTCGAAAACGCTGTTGACGACGACACCAACGAAGATATTGCGCAGAAATATTCCACTCAGGCAGTTTGTCCCGAATGTGGCGGAATGCGACTCAACCGCGAGGCGCTAAGTTACCGCATAGCAGGCAAAAACATTGCAGAACTATCGTCGATGGATATTACCGAATTATCTGATTTTCTGCAAAATGTGGAGTCGCAACTTACTCCCAAACAGAAAGAAATTTCTACCGAAATACTCAAAGAGATAAAAAACCGCGTGGGCTTTATGCTCGATGTGGGATTAGACTATCTTAGTCTTTTCCGTCCGGCACAGACACTTTCGGGCGGTGAGGCTCAGCGCATCAGGCTTGCCACGCAGATAGGCTCGAAACTCGTAAACGTGCTTTATATTCTCGACGAGCCAAGCATCGGACTTCATCAGCGCGACAACGATAAGTTAATATCTTCGCTAAAAAAACTCCGCGACGAGGGCAACTCCATAATCGTGGTGGAGCACGACAAGGATATGATTAAAAATGCCGACTTTGTTATCGACATTGGTCCTGGCGCAGGTCGTCTCGGTGGTTTTGTTACTGCCGAATGTGAACCCGCTATGCTCAAAAACAAAGATACGCTCACAGCCAAATATATTTCGGGCGAATTAGATATTGAGGTTCCAGAAAAGCACCGCGAAGGCAACGGCAAGTTTATCGAACTCAAAGGCGCAACTGGCAACAACCTCAAAAACGTTGACCTTAAAATTCCGCTCGGCAAACTTGTGCTTATCACAGGCGTTTCGGGCAGCGGGAAATCCACGCTCATCAACGAAACCCTCCGTCCGATACTCACAAAGCATTTTTACCGCTCTCTACAAGAGCCATTGCCCTACAAGAGTATTTCGGGACTGGAAAATATCGACAAGGTGATAGAGGTAAACCAAGAACCCATTGGACGCACACCGCGCTCAAACCCCTGCACCTACACCAACATTTTCAGCGACATCCGTCAACTTTACGCCGAACTTCCACAATCTAAAATTATGGGATTCAAGCCAGGAAGGTTTTCGTTTAACGTTAAGGGCGGACGCTGCGAAGATTGCCAAGGAGCAGGCGTTAAGACTGTGGAAATGAATTTCTTGCCCGATGTCTACGTAAAATGCGATGCTTGCAACGGTCGCCGCTACAATCGTGAAACTCTTGAAGTTAAGTTTAAGGGCAAATCAATTTCCGATGTTTTGGATATGACCATCAACCGTGCTTGCGAGTTTTTTGAGAATGTGCCCAAGATATTAAAAAAACTCCGCGCACTGCAAGATGTTGGTATGGGCTACGTAACTCTCGGTCAGGCTGCCACTACCCTATCAGGCGGCGAGGCTCAGCGTATAAAACTCGCTGCCGAACTATCCAAAAACGACACTGGCAAAACACTTTATATATTAGACGAACCCACCACAGGTCTGCATTTAGAAGACATCCGCATACTTATGAACGTGCTAAACAAACTCGTGGACAAGGGCAACACCGTGGTAATCATCGAACACAACTTAGACGTTATCAAAACCGCCGACTATATCATCGACCTTGGTCCTGAGGGCGGACGTCGCGGCGGCGAAATCATTGCCCAAGGCACTCCCGAAGAAATTGTAAAACAAGGAGTTGGATTTACTGCGCAATACCTTGCCCCAGAATTGAAGGCTGCGGCAGAATACCGCAAACGTCGATTGGAAAATAAAAAATAAGATGCGTAATACTAAAACAATAGGCTACCTTTTGGCGGCATTCTCAGTACTTGTATGGGGTGTAACATTTGTATCTACGAAGGCTTTACTTGACGACTTTTCGGCGTTGGAGATTCTTCTTTACCGCTTTGTGGCAGCATATTTTGCGCTGTGGATTATCCGTCCCAAGGTTGAAAAAATTACTCTGAAAGAAAACCTGATGTTTGCTCTCGCAGGTCTGTCGGGCGTGGTAGTGTATCAGTTTGCCGAAAACGCCGCACTAAGTTACACCGCTTGCAGCAATGTTAGCATAATAGTATCGCTTTGTCCGATGCTTACGGCGGTAATTGCGCAGATTTTTCTTAAAGAACGGCACATCAACACCTATTTTATAATAGGCTTTGTAATTGCAATAACGGGTGTGGCAATGGTGAGTCTCAACGGCATTGGCACATTAGAATTTAACCCAAAGGGCGACCTTTTGGCAATATTTGCTGCCGTTTGCTGGGGATTTTACTCGCTTTGCGTATCAATAATAAACCGCAAAAAATACGATTCGGTATGCTCCACACGGCGCATTTTCTTTTATGCAGTGGTGTTTATGATACCGCTAACCATTGGCGGCACTTTTGCCGAAAGTGATAGTCCGTGGTATTTTACATTCTCTGCCGATGTTAATGCCGAGCGATTTACCAACGTCACCAACATTATCAATATGCTATTTCTTGGTGTGGTAGCCTCAGGCTTGTGTTTTTGGGCTTGGAACAAAGCCTGCGACCGTCTTGGTACAGTGCGCGTATCGTCGGGCATCTACCTCATTCCCGTGGTAACAATCTTCTTTGCCCACATTTTCCTTGGCGAAACATTGTCGATAATGGGCGCTGTGGGTGCGGTTTTGGTTATCGCAGGATTGTTTTTGAGCGGGAAAAAAAGGAATCAATAATATTCCGCGTCGTCTCTATTGTTTCTTCTATAAAATCCATCCGACGGAACATTGCGAAAGAAGTATGCAAGGGCTACGCCAGAGATGAGTCCAAAGAGATGCGCCTCCCACGATACGTCGGGACTGTTAGGGAAAATTCCCCACATGACGCCTCCGTATATAAGAAATATAGGTATCGCCACCAATAGCGACTTGAAACTCTTGCGCACCACGCCGCTCGCCAAAATAAATCCCAAAAGACTGAAAATAACGCCACTCGCACCTATATGGTAACTCTCGCCCCGAGCAAAGAGCCATATCAAAAATCCGCCCATCAAGGTTGACAGAGTCCACACTCTGAATGCCAAATTCTCATAAAAAAACAGCAACACGAGCGTTAACACAAACACAGGAATGGTGTTGGCAGTGATATGCTCATAGTCGCGATGGAGAAACGGAGCACAAACAATGCCCCAAAGACCTTCCGGAGTGCGGGGAAGAATGCCGTAAGAGTTGATAGATTCGGGAGCAATACGGCTGATACCGAATATTATCCACATAAGTGCCACAATGGATGCGGCGATAGTAATTTTTCTCATACCTATAATATTAGCGTTAAAACGGTGCTAATTTACAAAATTTCGTTTTAATACGTTTCTATTCGCTTTATTTTTTAATATAAAAAAAGCAAGCACTCCGTTTGCGGGGTACTTGCCTTTATATTAATTTGTGTAGCTAAAAAAACTACAATTTGTCGTTAGAGCCGAGTACGTTCACGATTTTGTGGATGTACATCTTCTTCATATTCTCGCGAGCGGGTTTGAGATACTGACGAGGATCGAAGTGCGAAGGATTCTCTGCCAAGTATTTGCGGATAGCTGCAGTCATAGCAAGACGAGAGTCAGAGTCGATGTTGATTTTGCAAACAGCGCTCTTAGAAGCCTCACGAAGCTGCTCCTCAGGAATACCTACTGCATCGGGAAGTTTGCCGCCATACTTGTTGATTGTGTCAACTTCTTCTTGGGGAACTGATGATGAGCCGTGAAGAACGATCGGGAAACCAGGAAGTTTCTTTTCGATTTCGTGGAGAATGTCGAAAGCCAATGGAGGAGGAACGAGCTTGCCGGTTTTGGGGTCGCGTGTGCATTGTGCAGGAGTAAATTTGTAAGCACCGTGCGATGTTCCTATTGAGATAGCGAGCGAGTCGCAACCTGTACGCTGCGAGAAGTCGATAACTTCCTCGGGTTTGGTGTAGTGCGAAACAGCAGAAGAAACTTCGTCTTCAACGCCAGCGAGAACGCCAAGTTCTGCCTCAACGGTAACGTCGTATTTGTGAGCGTAGTCAACCACTTTCTTAGCAAGAGCGATGTTCTCTTCGTAAGGAAGCGAGCTTCCGTCGATCATTACAGAAGAGAAGCCCATATCGATACAATCTTTGCAAAGCTCGAAAGTATCACCGTGGTCTAAGTGAAGAACGATTTGAGGGTTGGGGCAACCAAGTTCTTTTGCGTATTCTACTGCGCCCTGAGCCATATAGCGGAGGATTGTAGCGTTAGCGTAGTTACGAGCGCCTTTTGAAACCTGCATAATAACAGGAGATTTTGTTTCAACTGCGGCTTGAACAATAGCCTGCATTTGTTCCATTGTGTTGAAGTTGAAGGCAGGAATAGCATATCCGCCTTTTACTGCTTTGGCAAACATTTCTCTGGTGTTTACCAATCCTAATTCTTTGTATGAAACCATTGATGTGTATGTTTATAAAATTATTTATTATTCGTAATCCTTAACTCCGAGCCATTCGATAGCCTCGCGGCGAGTATTAAAGCACTTGTATGCAATGTCGGTAACAGCCCCTTTGAGAAGTTGTTCGTTGCTCATACCCACAAAGAAATCAACAGACTGAACCACAGCGCATTTTTTTAAGTTGGCTCTTTGTCCGCCGCTTAAAAGCATGCTAAACACCCATTTCTGCATATTCTCGTCATAAACAACGCCACGGTTGGTTTGGTCGGCAAGGTAATAGTCGGCCTGAGTAGAGGCTAATCCGTCGGCAATTTCAGTAATTACCGAACGCACATAATCTTCCTCAACATCGTCGAAACTTTGCAGTTTCCACTTTGTAGCCAACACCTTTGTTTCCTCGTCAAAGGTTATCTTTATAAAGTCGTCGTCTCTAAGTACTTGCATTGCTGTGTGTTTAGTTAGTTTTCTATTCCTTTTTGAGTTAGCAAAATTACTAATAATATAATTATGTTGCAATAGTTTTGCCAAAAAAAATCACAGCCCCATCCATTTTAGGGCTTCGGCTTCGGTAGGCAGTGTTTTCACCTTTATTCCCTCAACCTCCACTTCTTCTATCATTTGGTCGTTGCTCATCGACACCGAAATGTTGCTCGATTCTACCGTTGCCACATACTTGGTGCTCGCCTTGCAACATGCCGCATAAAGCCGCTCGGCTATCCATTTTTGAATATCCACTGTGTATACCACCTCTTTGTTGGTTTGGTTGGCAATATAATACTTTGGCTGATATTGCTCTATCTTGGCAGAAATATCGCTAATTATTTCTTTTACTATGTTTTCGTCGCTGATGTCAACACTCTCTTGCTTCCATCTTGTAATAAATAGAGAGCGCTCTATATCCATCTCTATGATTATATATCTATCGTTGCGTAGTGTCATTATCGTTTTGTTAAGCGATTACTATTTTTGAAATACGTATTTTTTGCCTTAATGGTTGTCGATGTTGTTGGCAAATTTATGCATTTTTTTTATCTTTGTGTTCAAGTTTTCAAAATCTTATGCGCAATATTCTCTTTTTATTTTTTAAAACGCTCACAATCAGAAAAATCCTAAACTTGGTAATGCGCCAATTATCAATCGTTTGGACGATGATTACTAAGCGGTTGAAGATGTGGGGCAGTCCGTGGTCGTTTTCTATTGAGCCGTCTAATGTGTGCAACCTACGTTGCCGAGAGTGCTTTACAGGTATGGGTTTATCGAAACGCAAGCCGCATTTTATCACTGTGGAAGATTTCTCCGTGGCAATAAACCAGATAAAGGCTACGGCGTTGAACCTTTTTCTTTATTTTCAGGGCGAACCTTACCTTAATCCGCTGTTTACCAAATTGATAGAGATTGCTCACAAGAATAAGATTTTTACTGTTACCTCTTCTAATGGACACCTTATAGATTATGTTAATGCCGAAAAAACTGTGCTTTCAGGGTTAGACAAGATAATTATCCCCTTAGACGGCTATAATCAAGAATCTTATTCTGCGTATCGCAATGGCGGAAGTTTTGCTTCGGCTACCAATGCTATCAAGTTGATTAGCAATGCAAAACAACGTCTAAAAAAGCGAAATCCTGTTATTGAGGCGCAGTGCCTTGCGTCTAAAATTACCGAAAACCATTTAAAGGAAATCAAGCGAATTGCCTTAGAATGTGGTGCCGACAAATTTTGCGTTAAGACAATGCAGATAGAAACCGAACGGGGTTTTGAAACTTTTATTCCTGATAATCAGCATTTTTCGCGTTATACAAAAGAGCATCAATTAAAGCACCCTGTAAAATTTTGCCGACGGATATTTCAATCGGTAGTAATTACCTCAGAATTAAACGTTTTGCCTTGCTGTTACGACAAAGAGGCAACTTTTATTCTTGGAAATTTGCGTCAAGAATCTTTATCTGACATAATCAACTCCCAAAAAGCAAAGCATTTTTATAAAGAAATTCCATTTTGGTTGCCGAGGTTAAAAATCTGTAAAAATTGTGGGGGATGATATTATGTTTTGAGTTTTTTTCTAACTTTGGCAAAACTATATAAAACAATACCAGTATGAAGAAATTTTGTTTAGCATTATTACTATTGTTTTGCGGAATAATGTCCGCATCTAACCTATTGGCACAGCCCATTGTAAAAACTCATGTAGAAACCGGCGACATTGAGGGTGTTCTCGAAAACGGTCTTGGTGTATTCAAAGCCATTCCCTACGCGGCTCCTCCCGTGGGCGACCTCCGTTGGCGCGACCCTCAAGCCGCAAAACCGTGGACAGGTGTTTACAAAGCCGACAAGTTTGGTCCTTGGCCTCCGCAGCCCACTCGTCCGGGACTTACCAAAGATATGATGAGCGATGACTGCCTCTATCTCGGCATCGCCACGCCCGACACTTCGGTCAACGACAATCTTCCCGTTATGGTGTGGATTCACGGAGGTGGCTTTAAAACAGAATATTACGGCGGCGACCTTTGGACTCCGCTTGCCAAACGCGGTGTTGTGATTGTTAGCATTGAGTATCGCACAGGCGCACTCGGATTTTTGGCTCATCCCGAACTTTCAAAAGAGTCTGCCAACGGACATTCGGGCAACTACGGACTTCTCGACCAGATTTTTGCCCTTAAATGGGTTCAACGCAATATCAAAAACTTTGGTGGCGACCCCTCAAAGGTAACAATCTTTGGCGAAAGCGCTGGTGCTATCAGTTGTAGCATGTTGTGCGCGTCGCCATTGGCTAAGGGATTATTCCACAGAGTTATAAGTCAGAGCGGTGGTTCGTTTTCACCATACGCCGACGCTCCACGCAGCAATCTTTCCGGCTCCACACAGCGCATAGCCGAGCAGCAGGGCGTTGAGGCAATGAAAATACTCAAAAAGAAATCTATCAAACAGATGCGTCAGGTAGACGCATACGATATTGTAAGCAACAATCAGATAAACTGTTGGCCGTGCGTTGATGGCTACGTCATCACCGACGACCAGTACCGCCTTTACGAGCGCGGCGAATACAACGATGTGCCTGTAATTGCAATGAGCAACAGCGACGAGGGCGTGCTTTTT
The DNA here is from genome assembly GCA_017394445.1 of Bacteroidales bacterium. Lineage (GTDB taxonomy): Bacteria > Bacteroidota > Bacteroidia > Bacteroidales > UBA3824 > UBA3824. The sequence goes on from JAFPYT010000290.1 coordinate 22,711, forward strand.
GTATATGGCGAGGTTAAGGCAGAGAGCGTTAAGCAGCAGGCCAAGATGATGTTTGGCGATATGGCTGACGAGGCTCTCAAAGTTTACCCCGCCAACACCGACAACGAGGCTTTCCATGCCAACTGCGATTTATTCAGAGATTTAGCATTTGCTTGGCCGTCGTATGCTTGGGCAAAATTGCAGAACAAGAATGGCAAAAGTCCTGCCTATTTAGCATATCTTGCACAGCCATCCACACGCAGTTTTTCAGGAGACCCGCGCCGCCGTGGAGTGTCGCACGTTGACGACATTCTCTATATCAACGGTGAATTTCTCTCACAGCCCGAAAAATATCCCACCGAAGCAGCCCTCTCGGAGATGATTCAGCAGTATTGGATCAACTTTGCCAAAACCGGCAACCCCAACGGCAAAGGACTTCCCTATTGGCCCGCCTTCGACGAATCTAAGCCCACCACCATGCAGTTTAGCAACGGCGCCTCGCTCGTTGACCTCCCCAACGCCGACAAAATTCACTTCATCGACAAGGTAATCAAAGACGTAAGGGAAAAAACCGAGGCGGCAAGGAAAAAATAATTCATAGAGAAAGTATTTGCGTATGTGAATATTTTACATATTTTTGCGGCGTTAAATTAAAATATTTTTTTATTTAACGCCGTTATTTTATCGTAAGTAAAAACATATTTTAAGTTATATGAACAATTACGCAGATTTTTCGGCTCCTGAATTGGTACGGATGCTGGGTGTCCGTTTCAAAGATTACCGTCTGTTGGCAAATATGACTCAGAAAGAAGTTGCTGATTTTACAGGACTTACCATTCCTACGATTCAACGGTTTGAAACGGGAGCGGCTAACAATATCTCTCTCGGCACTTTCCTCCTCTTGCTCAAAGCCGTAGGTTGTATCAACGGGTTGGACAATCTTCTGCCCGAACAGCCCGACTCGCTATATCTTTACCGCGACAATATTAAGAAAACACAGCGAATCCGCCATAAAAGCAACAACGTATGAAAGGTTTTTTGAAGGTATACTTATGGGGTGAAGAAATCGGACGACTTGCATGGCACGACACCCGCAAACTCACCTATTTTAATTTCAATCCAGAGTTTTTGCGTGGCAATCTCGACATTGCGCCGATTGTGGCATCTATACACAGTCCTGTAAGCAAACTCGCCATTTTCGGAGAAACCGAACGCATCTATCAGAAACTACCATCTTTTATCGCCGATTCCCTGCCCGATTCTTGGGGAAACCAACTTTTTGAGCAGTGGCGCCGACAGCAACGCATTACCGACCGTAGTGTTACACCATTAGAAAAACTTGCTTTTATAGGACGACGAGGAATGGGCGCATTAGAGTTTGTACCCGAAATTGACCGTGGCATAACTCCCGGAAACATCAGCATAAAAGCCTTGACAGATTTGGCGCAAAAAATTGTCGAGGAGCGCGAAAATGTACTCATATCACCCGAGGAAGACCTTACAATGCAATCATTGATTACTGTCGGCACCTCTGCCGGAGGCCGTCAGCCCAAAGGTATCATAGCCATAAACACCAAAACAAACGAAATCCGTTCGGGTCAGGTAGACAACGACCCTGCTTTTGAATATTTTTTGTTGAAGTTTGGAAACAATCAACTGTCGCTCGCCGAGATAGAACAGACTTATTATCAAATGGCAACAGCCTCGGGTATCAGCATGATGGAGTCGCGGCTGTTGGAGGTGGAAGGCACAAAGCATTTTCTTACAAAACGTTTCGACAGAAACATCTCGGGCAAACTCCATACTCAGACCTTGGCGGCTATGAATCCCGATGCAGAAAGTTACGAAAGCCTTATTACCGTTTGCCGCCAACTGCATTTGCCTGAATCTGATTGTCAGGAGGTTTTCCGCAGGATGGTGTTCAATATCATTACCAACAATACCGACGACCATAACAAAAACTTTGCGTTTGTGATGGAGCGCAACGGCAAGTGGCACCTTTCGCCGGCATACGATATGACCTTTATTTTCGACACCGGCGGCTTTTTGCCCAACAAGGATCACTGCTTGATGATTGGTGGCAAACTGCAAGATTTCAGCAAGGAAGATATTATATCATTTGCAAGGGAAAATGGAATACGCAAGCCGGAGGGTATCATACAAAAAGTGGTAGACACCGCAAAACAGTTCCGCCAACTTGCCCAACAAAACGGCATAAAAGACGAATGGATTGGCAGGATAGAAAATTGTATCAACACACATCTCGCCACATTGGGGTATGAAACGAGCCCTCAGTCATATTCATATTCTGAAAACGGCATTGAAGTAGCCGATGCCCACATAGAATCCACATACAAAGGCAATTATCATCTACTTGCCACAGTCAACAGCAAAGAGTCCAAATACATTATTCGTATCGGGCATCCCGAACATGCTGCCATTACAACCCTTGGTTTGTCTAATATTTCCGAAGACAAAATCAGGCAACTTGTGAGGGAGTATATTCTATCTCGGTTATAATTGTTTTACGCCGTGAAAGCGGAATTAATCGCAGTGTTCATCAAACAAGATTTTTATTACCTTTGCCCTATCAAACCATAAATATATCTCACTATGAAAAAACTAAGCATTCTATTAATACTTTTACTATTCCTATGTATTGATGCCTATTCGCAAAAAGTGGCATACGCGGTGTTTAAAGACAGCACTTTGACTTTTTATTATGGCAAAAATAAACCCGAAGGGGCGTATGATGTGGAATATTTGAAAAAAGACAGTTACGGTTTTAACTGTAAAGAATGGGAACCTGTATTAAACGAAATCAGAACTGTTGTATTTGACAAGTCATTTAAAGAATACAGACCTAAAAGTTGTAGGCGTTGGTTTGATAATTTTCAAAATCTTACTTCCGTAATAGGTATCAAAGA
>JAFPYT010000291.1 GCA_017394445.1 Bacteroidales bacterium
CAAATCAAAAGCAAGAAAGTAAACGAAAATCAGTCTTAGTACAATAAAGTAAAACCAATATCCGTTTTTGGGATAAAATAGAGTAAACAAAAAACAGTCAAAACCAACCAAAAGAGTCAACCTTTTTTAGGAAAGGACAGGCTTGTTGTTTTTGATTGTTTTCCAAAAAAATGGTTCCGAAATCCGAAATCCGAAATCCGATTTCCGAATTAGAAAAAATATTCGTATATTTGCAAAATCAATACTATAATACTGATATATGCTGACTACTGAAAAACAGATAATTAGAACAATTTTAAAGAGTTGTCGCAATGACTTTTGTTGTAACTTATTAAATATCAGTATTTTACCCTCCCCCACTATGCACAATGCGGGCAAAATGTTGATTTTGAAAATAAATACAACGCTTATTGCTGTTTGTCCCCATATTTTACTCTTGCAAGTGATTGCAAGAGCCAGGCGTGATTTGCAAAAATCAAATTTTGAAAATAATTGTAGTGTTGCATTTATAACTTGAATGTGGCATGTACGGCATGTACAAAAGTCAATATTTTACAGACAATCCTTTTTGACATGAAAACAGATAATTAACCATATTACAAACAAAAAAAAAATCAAAAATGAAAAAGTTGTCCTTTTTTAGCATGATGTGCCTAACGGCACTTTCAATCGTTGCAATAATTAGTTGCACTAAGAACGATGATGAGACGGAAGAACCCACAGATTCGTATGTTGATTTGGGCTTGCCCAGCGGAACAAAATGGAAAAACGTAAATGAAACCAAGCCAAACGACACGTGTGACTTTTATACCTATGATGAAGCAATGGAAAAATACGGCTCTGCTCTTCCGACTAAAGAACAGTTCGATGAGCTTAAATCCTGTTGCCAATGGACGTGGAATGACACAAAAAAAGGTTGCGAAGTGGTGGGGCCTAACAGTAAATCAATCTTTATGCCCGCTGTGGGTTACCGCAATTGCGATGGATCTGTGGGCTATGTTGGCTACTACGGAAGCTATTGGTCGTCCTCTCCTTATGATCGTGACTACGCTTTTCGCCTACTCAGCAGTTAGTACGGAGGAGCGCACATACATGATGTTTTTAAGTGCATGGGGCTATCCGTTCGCCTCGTCCAAAATTGATTGGTTGCGAACGTCTTATAATAATAAAGTATTTTACAAAAAAATAAACAGAGGTGCGGTTTTCCGGGCCTCTGTTTTTAAGTTCGGAGGCAGGGACTCATAATCTTTGCTTTGTATGGCAGAGAGTTGAGAGATTATATGTGTTTTATGATCTATAGTTTACAGTTTTGTTGTTTTTCGTTTTTGTGTCAAACGCAGTGCTTGAGCTTGTCGAAGCCCCTCTTTTTTACCACTAACAACTTACTTTACTACTGACGGCTAAAATTCAACAATTAATCAGTTCAATAATAAACAATAGACAATTTTTTCTCTACTCACATTTCAAAAATATAAAAAAAAATCGTATATTTGCAAAACGTTAGTTTAAGACAATAAATAATAAAGTAATAATAATCAGTAAAATACGTAGTAAAATGCAAAAAAAAGGTAATAAATACGGTGTACACCGTGTAATTGAGCCCAAGGGCGTTCTGCCGCAACCGGCAAACAAGATCGACAACAACATGGACGAAATCTACGACAACGAAATCCTGATCGACGTGCAGACGTTGAACATCGATTCCGCTTCGTTCACCGATATTCACAATTATGCCAAATCGCAGGCCAAGAACCCCAACGACGAGGCCGAAGTTATGGAAGAGATAAAGAAAGAGATGCTCCTCAATGTTGAACTGCAGGGCAAACACCGCAACCGTCGCACCGGCTCGGGCGGCATGCTGCTGGGTAAAGTAGAGAAAATCGGCGACGCTCTGAAAGGCAAAATCGACCTCAAAGAAGGCGACCGCATCGCTACTCTGGTTTCCCTCTCGCTCACTCCTCTGCGCATCGACGAAATCCTCGCCATCCGTCCCGACGTTGACCAAGTGGACATCAAAGGCAAGGCCATCCTGTTCGAAAGCGGTATCTACGCCAAAATACCCGACGATATGCCCGAAAAACTGGCTCTATCGGCATTGGACGTGGCTGGTGCTCCCGCACAAACAGCAAAACTGTGCCACTATGGCGAAACCGTAGTTATCCTCGGCGCCGGCGGAAAGAGCGGTATGCTCTGCTGCTACGAAGCCAAGAAACGTGTAGGCGTTACCGGCAAGGTTATCGGTATTGCCAACAGCCCCAAGAGCACACAGCGTATCAAAGACCTCGGTTTCTGCGACGTGGTAGAAAGCGCAGCCGGAATGACTCCCGTTGAGGTTTACGAACTTGTTGAACGTCTCACCAACGGCAAAATGGCCGACGTTACCATCAACTGCGTTAACGTTCC
>JAFPYT010000292.1 GCA_017394445.1 Bacteroidales bacterium
TGTTAGTAGTGCAAATTACGACGATTTAATATTTGATAACTGCAACAAACTCATCGGTGGCAAAGGCACGGAATACACATCTACCAATACGGCAAGCAACTACGCCATAGTTGATGGCACAAACGGTAAAAAAGGCTACCTAACATCTATCGACCAATGCCAACCATACGCAGTGCTCGAAAACAATGGCGAAACCAAGACACTCAAATTCCGCTATGGATATATACCAAATGAAGGAATGAAGCTGGACTACCTCAACTGGACTCAAAATTATCACGAAATCACCACTGTGGCATTCGACAAACTATTCAGCCTTGCTCGCCCACAATCGTGTGATAGTTGGTTTAATGGGTTCACAAAACTAACCTCAATTAAAGGAATCGAAAACCTCAACACATCGGAAGTTACAAATATGAAAAATATGTTTTATAATTGTTTGTTACTAACTTCCATTGATTTGAGTAATTTTAATACCGATAATGTATCGAATATGAGCTACATGTTTGCAAATTGCTCAGCTATTACATCACTAAATTTGATTACTTTCAAAACAGAAAAAGTTATTAATATGAGCGGTATGTTCTATGGTTGCTCTGCCCTTAAAACCATTTGTGTAGATAACAACCTTTGGAATATTTCTGCCACATCAGGTAATGATATGTTCTTAAATTGCACCAATCTTGTAGGCGGCAACGGCACAACATACAATGAAAATAGTACCGACAAAACCTACGCCCTTATCGACGGTAGCAACAATAAACCCGGATACCTTACCAACATCAACCACCAAAACCTTAGCATTGCCCTAAAATCTGGCATTGAATACACCTTCAACGGCAAAGCTATTATTCCTGAAATAACTGTTACCGATGGCAGCCAAACATTAAAACTCGGCACCGATTATACAGTTTCTACCCCCACAGAATACATCAAAGCCGGTGAATACAAAGATGTAGTGGTTACATTTGTAGGCGAAGACAAATATATTGGCAAAAAATCGCAAAAGGTAACATTTACCATCAACCCAAAAACGATTTCCACTGCCACTATATCGCTCAACAAAACCGAATTTACCTACACCGGCGAAGCTCAAACACCCGCAGTAAAAGTTTCGTATCTCAACGACAACGGCGAAACCCAAACTTTAGCCTCCACCGACTACACCGTAGCCTACACCAACAACACCAAAGCCGGCAAAGCCACCATCACCATTGCCGCCGTTAGTGGCACAAACTACACGTTCGAAAATCTCACCAAATCGTTTGACATTGTTCTCAAATACAAAGACCCTGTCTACACATGGAACAGCGACTACACCTCGTGTACAGTCACCAAAGAAGGCATCAACACAGCCACCGCCGCCGTTACCGAAACCACTACCAACATCACCAAAGAAATCCTCAAAGCAGCCTCCACCACCGAAACAGGCAAGGTAAAATACACCGCCGCTTTTGAAAATTTTAGCGATGACATTAAAGAGGTAGAAACTCCCAAACTCGACCCGGAGAATAATAACAACAACGAGAACCCCAACACCCCGGTATCCTCTATCACCGACGCTCCCGTTGTAAAAGTATGGGCTTATAACAAAACCATCTACATAACCTCCGCTCCCGACAGCCAATACAAAATAATCGACCTCCAAGGTCGCATAATAGCAACTTCTACAACAACTTCTACAACACAACAAATCAAAATGACAAGATCAGGAGTATACGTAATAATAATCAACAACCAATCATTTAAAGTATCCCTATAACCCGTCTGGAAGACGGCATTTCTGTAACCCCGGACATCGAGCCACACAGTGGCAACGATGTCCGGGGTTATCTGCAGTAGGGGCGTATCGAGTGTGCGCTAAAACCATGTACATAGAGCCGCTCAGCAGCGATGATGTGCATGGTAAAAAAAAATCACAAAAAATTTATGGAATTTTTGTTCCCTTGTTATCTATAATACGAAAACTAAAAAACGTATTATACTAACTAAATTTTGAAACACAATGGAAGAGTTAAGCACTTTTAACAAAAATTCAACAAGGGAAAGTAATTTATCCACCCTACTTGCAGCATTTATTACACTGCTGATAGTTACATCCTCCACCTCCGCCCGAGCCGATGGAGGTGACACCTTCGTTTCAGATAATCTTCAATACAAAATCAACGGAAATGGAAAAACCGTAACACTCTTAAGATACGAAGGAAACGAACCGTCTGGCAGTGTTACAATCCCCGCCACCGCAACCAACGGAGGCAATGAATACAGAGTAACATCTATTGGAGATTATGCGTTCTACAAATGCACAGGTCTCACCTCAGTAACAATCCCCGAGGGAGTGACATCTATCAGAAATTATGCGTTCGGCGATTGCGAAAACCTCACCTCCGTAACAATCCCTGAGAGTGTAACATCTATCGGAAATCAAGTGTTCTACGAATGTACAAGCCTCACCTCCGTAACAATCCCCGAGGGCGTAACAAATATCGGAGAGTTTGCGTTCTACGGATGCACAAGTCTCACCTCCGTTACAATTCCCGAAAGCGTAACATCTATCGGAAATGGAGCGTTCAATTATTGCACAAGTCTCACCTCCGTAACAATACCCGAGAAAGTGACAGCTATCGGATATGATGCGTTCAGTATGGTTAAGCATATCATTAACAAGAGCAAATGCACCGACGCTGACCATTGGGGCGCAATTGCAGAAAATGGAATAGTAGACGAAGATTTTGTTTACCAAGATGATAAAAAGACAAAACTATTAGTATACATAGGCAAAGGCGGCAAAGTTACGATTCCCGAAAGCGTAACAGCCATCGGAAAGAAAGCGTTCTATTATTGCACAAGCCTCACCTCCGTAACAATTCCCGAGAGCGTAACATCTATCGAATATGACGCGTACTACAATTGCACAAACATTGACAACGTATACCTCTACGCCAACCCCGACAATTTTGCTTGGAACGAAGAAGGAAAAGATGATTTTAAAAAAAGCGGAGAAACCAAATGCCACGTGCTTTCCGAATATTATGACAAATATGTTCAAAATTACGCAGGAGTAAACGTAACCTTCGAAAAACTATAGTGGTTATCCACAAGAGGGGCGGGCAGTGTTTGTCCGCTCCTTTTTTTTATTATGCCCTATGAATTAATAAATTTTAATATTGCGTTAATATTCCTTTTTATATCTTTGCAGCCTGAAAACAAAACGATAAAAACATAGTTCTTTTACAGAAATGATTTCAAGGCGAATTCTCAGGATAAAGGTTTTGCAAACCATTTACTCCTACTATCAAAATGGTGACGGCGACATTGCCAGATACGAAAAAGAGTTAGATTACAGCATAGGCAGATCTTACGACCTTTACTTTATGCTCCTCCAGCTCGGTGTGGATATATGCCAATACGCTAAAAACCGAATCGAAAGCAACAAACAAAAGCTATTGGCCACCGCCGACGACCTCAATCCTAACCTGAGGTTTGCCAACAACAAACTTATTGCTCAGCTCAGCGAAAACTCGGCTCTGCAAAAACGTCTGTCGGCAAGCAAACTATCGTGGCAAAAGGCTCCCGAGCTTATCAAACGTATTTACAACGACTTGGTGGCTTCCGACCAATATGCCGACTATATGAATGCCGAGCGTTCATCTTACGAAGACGACAAAAAAATCATCGAATTCCTTTTTGAAAACGTGGTGTGCGAGTGCGACCTCTTTTACCAGACTCTCGAAGAGATGAGCATATACTGGACCGACACCGCCGAGTTTATCATCGGAATGGTGTTGCGCACAATAGAGCGTTACCGCATTGGCTACGACAGCGAATACAAGCTGATGCCGATGTATAAAAACGAAGACGACGGCACTTTTGCACGCAAGCTTTTCGACAAGGCTGTGGCTTCGTGCGACGACTACCGAAAGCTTATTTCGGACAACACCACCAACTGGGACGTGGAGCGTATCGCTTTTCTCGACATCCTTATTATGCAGACTGCCATTGCCGAGATTGAAACGTTCCCCGAAATTCCGCTCAAGGTAACATTCAACGAATATATCGAACTTGCTAAGCATTACTCCACAAGCCGAAGCAGCAACTTTATCAACGGCGTGCTCGACAAGATTGTGCAGATTCTCCGTGAGGAAAAACGCATTATGAAAGTGGCTGAGAATAATTGACAATTCATAATTCACAATTCATAATTGATATGAAACACCTTATATATATAGTAGCAGCAATGCTGATGGTGGCAGCATGCACAAGTGCTCCGCAGGGCAACCAAACCGCAGAGCAACAGCAATCCACCGACTCTATTGTAAAAAAGGGCAGCTTTAAGTTCGACACCACAGTGTTTAACTTTGGCAACATACTCGAAGGCGAGCAGGTGAGCACCGAGTTTGTATACACCAACGTGGGCGATGCCGACATAATTATCTCTAAAATAGAGACATCGTGCGGCTGCACAGTGCCCGAATACGACAAAGACCCCGTAAAACCCGGCAACAGAGGTTCGATACGCGTGCGTTTCGACAGCAACGGCAAAAGCGGTACTCAATACAAAACCATCAGGATATTCTCTAACAGCGAGGAGGATATTTTTGAACTTGTAATCACTGGCGAAGTAAAACACGAATTATAATCATTTAAATATTAATACATGGACACATTATTTACACTCCTTACAGCAGCAGCAGATCCCGCAGGTCAACCCCAAGGATTCAACGGCTCGTTTATCTTTATGATAGTAGCCATGATAGCTGTATTCTATTTCTTTATGATACGCCCTCAGCAAAAACGTCAAAAAGAGCTTCAGAAGTTTCGCGACGAGCTTAAGGCAGGCGACAAAATCGTTACCATCGGCGGTATTCACGGCATAGTACAATCTATCAACGAATCTACAATCATTGTGGCTATCTCCGAAAACGTTAACGTTAGCTTTGAAAAATCGGCCATCATCAAAGACAACACCGATATGCAGCAGCAGTAATGCTTAATTCATAATTCATAATGCATAATTCATAATTGATAGTTGGCAATTCCCTATTATGCATTATGAATTATGCATTTTTCATTAATAATATTTTTCTTTACATTTTCTCAATTCGGCTTTAATTTTGTGCTTAATAATTAGTTAGCAAAGGTTTAACTACAACATATTGCCAGAAATTTTTTGGTGTGGAGTAAAGACCGTAATTTTGCGGCGACTTAACAAAACAACCAAAACAATGAATAACCTTATTAGAACCAGTGCGATGGTAATCGCGCTGACTTTAGCTGGCAGTACTGGAAGCAAGTTGATGTCAGAACAATCTGAAAAAACTTTTATACCGCCCGCCTCGGCTGAGGCTTTTAACCTCGACAATGCTCTCGATGCCAGCTGGAAACAAAACTACGAAGAAGTTATAGCCTTTATTAAGCAACACGAGGGCTTTGCCAACGGACACGCTTACCGTTGCGTTGCCGGAAACCTTACAATCGGCTACGGCCACATTATCCGCAAAGGAGAACATTTTCCCACCCAAATTACCAAAGAGCAGGCCGACAGCCTTCTACGCTCCGACTTCCGTCAGGCTATACGCACTGCCGAACGCCTCACCAACCTAAAAGGAAGCCGCAAACTTGCAGTAGCACACTTTATTTTTAGCAAAGGCTGCGGAGCTTTCTCCAAAAGCACTCTCCGCAAAGAAATCGCTCTCAACGGCGACATCGACCGCGAATTTATGCGCTGGTGCTGGTATACCAAACCCGGAACTAAACAAAAAGTAAAATCTAAAGTGGCAGAAGGCATTTCGCGCTGGGAATGTAAGATGTGGCACCGCGACGATAACCTCTATGCTTGGGGAAGATACTTTGAATAATTTCTACAACTTTTCAGCCGATATTACCATGTCGCCGTCTTGTATGGCGTGAAGGTTGTCGATGCCGTCCACTACCGATGCAAACACACTGCTGCGGAAGCTGCTCACCACATCGGGACTAAGTGTTGCAAACCATTTGTTGCTAAACACATTCATCTCGGTGTTGGGCACAAGCGATACGCAACCCTCCGACACAGTGCCGAAATATGGTTCGCACGGAATCACCACCTCGCGGGTCTGCTCAAATTCTGAAATGCTTCCGTCGTTGGCGATAATATCGGGCGAACGGTAAAAGAGCGTGGTATTATTGAAATATCCAGCCTCCACAAGTTTTAGGAAATATTGCACAGCCACAGGAGCTTGATTTACCTTTAGCTGCAGCACCACATCGCCACGAGTGGTTTTAAGTTTCACCTGCTGGTCGGGCTCAATGTTAACAATATAATTCCAATCGGGCATTACAAAAGTGTTTTCGCCCTTGTATTCAATATCTTGACCGTTGATGGTTTTGATAGCGGCAAGAATCATACGGTAATATTTTTCGTCTTCGGGCAGGCTGCACTTGCTTAGAGCCTGATTGAGGTAATAAGTGTTGCCCACAAATAGTTGCAGCTTGTCGAAATGATCGGCAATGGTGGCGGCGGCAAGAGCGGCAAGTTCGGGAGTGCCACGCACCACTGTTTTACGGAAAATCTCATAAAACTCTTTGTAAAGCGACGTGTTGCCCTCCTTAACACTCTTGCGGCTTGCGGCATCAAATCCGGGCTGTTCAAACATATAAATCAGAGCCTTAAGAGCCGACATACGGGTAACGCGGTTTTCGGAATATAGAATTTGCCATTCCACAAACCTAAATCCCTGAATACTTGAGCCGAGGGCAAGCGTAAGAGCCTCGCGTTCGCAGATATTGCTTGTTACCCCGATACCCTCCACAATAGCGTCGGTGAGGGCTTTGATATCGTTAGAATATTTAAGCACAGCGCCACGCATAATGGCACGCGATTTCCAGCAAGTGATATTGTCGGACATCTGGCGGTAGAGCAGCGTATCAGCCTTAACACCCTTATTGAGAATAAACTCGGCAGCCTTAGAAGCAATACGGTCGTCGGCATTGTAGGCAAGGTCTACCATCTCTTGTTTAAAATCCTTGTATTTAAAACTTGAACACGATTCGATGGCAGCAATCTTGATACGGTAGTCGATAGTATCTTGAGTAATAATGCGCTGGAGCAGATATTGCGACCGTTCGGTATGGCAGTTGCGCATAGCACGGGCGATATAAGTTTGCAGCGACACAATACTTGAATTTTTGTAAGCCTGCGCCAAAATATCGGTGTAAGGCGTAAGGTCGTCGTTGTAAGCGGCAAAAAACTGAGCAGCCACATTTTTGATATGGTCGTCGGCCTTACGGTCGGCAATAATTTCGGCAGCCTTGGCAAGAGCCTGAGGTTTTTGCAATCCATTATTCAAAAACATACAAAGAGCCTCCATCTGCGCCAAAGCCATTTGCGGCTGAGCAGGCAGATAGTGTTGCGAACAAACAAAATTGAGCTCATCATCGCCACCGCACAATCCGAGAGCCACAAGGGCAGCCTGACGCACCTCGTCGTTTTTGTCCATAGCAATAAGTGCGCGGAGTTTTTCGCAAGCGGCGCGGTGCTGAATCTGACCGAGGGCGTTTACAGCGGCAAGGCGCACACCAGAATCGTCGTCGCCAAGCAACGACATCACGCTCATCATGTTGAGGCTGTCGCGCATAGCACCTATAGTGTAAGCAGCCGCCTTACGGTATTCGGGTAGTTCGGAGCTAATATATTTTACCAAATCAGACGAAGAACCGGTAAAACGGCAATTGTAAATACGCTGAAGAGTGGCATCGCGGTATATGTTCGCGCCCGACAACGAAGAACCGCCTCCGCCATTGTTGCACGAAACTAATATCACCATCAGTGCCAATATACTTAAAATCAGCCTTTTCATGATCTTTGAGTGTATATATCTTTCTTTTTTCAGTTATACCTATATTTAGATGTACGGTTACAGACTTACAATAAACGTTCCAAACATTGCGCAAAGTGGTATGTAAAATAATTGTAAAATTCTACATTTTTATGAAATTTAGGATTACAGATATTAGTTTTTTTATTATATTTGGATTCGGAAAAGTTAAGGGAATTTTGCTATGGAAAACCAAGAGATAAATATTCATCATCAAACAGATTGCAATTGTCTCAAAAGGCTTTCGATCGATGCCGGCATGGAAGTTTTATCCAATATGCTTGGCAGCCATACCGATGCCGTGTTGCTGTGCGATGGCGATTATGGAATAATCAACCGCAACCATAGCGCCATGATGATTTCAGGCAGCCATGGCAGCAACCACGAGATAGTGCCATTGTTTGAAGTATTTCCTGAATTATCCGACAAAACCATCAAGCCAAAAATCGACAATGCAATAAAAGGAAACACTGTTTCAGAGTTTCTCTGCGGCATCAATGGTGTAACATACCGGATAAAAGCCGCCCGAATGTTTTCGGGTTTTATATTGCAGATGACCGAAATATCCAACCCCCTATCGCCCGACAGCGACTTAGACAACAACAATTTTAAGATGCTGTTCGAGAACATGACCTCGGGGTTCTTATTCCTCAAAAAAATAGAAAACTACGACGGAACATCTGATTTTGAGGTTATCGACATCAACTCTACATTTGAAATTTATTTCGACCTCGAGCGCAATAATGTTATCGGCAAACCAATATCTAAGGTAATGCCGTTTATCAGCAACCTGTTTGCATCTAAGTTTGAGCGCATTGCCATTCACGGACGCGCCATAAAAGAGGTGTTTGAAAACTCCAGAACTCACCGTCACTTAGAGGTAAATATGTTTTCGCCCCGATTGGGATACACTGCGGCAGTATTCAACGACATCAAAGCCGAATTCGAAGCCCGCAACACCTTATTAATAAAGAACGAAATATCTAAAGCATTTGCCCTTGGTGGCGAAACCGATGTGTATAAAGCAATTGTAGAACTATTGCAGCACAATACCAAAAGCAAATGCGGATTCATAGGCTATCCCATCGACGAGGACAACGTTATAATGAGGATTTTGGCTGTGCACGACCCTATTGCCAACTATCCGCTGCGCAACGCCGACGGCGATTTTGAAGCCAACCTCAATAATTTCCCCGTGGGATACGAGGCTGTTAAAACCAAAAAGCAGCAATACCGCGAAAACATCAACGGACACAAGAACATACTGATAACCCCGATACTCAACGAAGACAAACTTGTGGGGCTGATAGGCCTTGCCGACACAGAAGGCGACTTCGACACCCGCAAACGGCAGCTTGTATTAGGCATCGCCGACTATGCCGCTCCGCTTATGCAACGCGAAATCAAAGATTACCATTACAAAAAAGAACTTATCAAAGCAAAAGAGATAGCCGAACAAAACGAAAAACTCAAATCGGCTTTTCTGGGCAACATAAGTCACGAAATACGCACACCGCTCAATAGTGTGATAGGATTTAGCGACCTGCTACTGCGATCGGGCGAACTATCGCCTAAACAGTTTAAATACGCCGACACAGTATTTAAGGCTGCAAAAAACCTTGAAAGCATTGTTACATCGATAGTGGAGCTGTCGAAAATAGAGACACGGCAGGTGAAGATATCAAACACATCATTCTGCCTCAACGACCTCATCGACGACCTTTTAGACCTTTACAAAAACAAAGCCGACCTAAAAGGACTTGCTCTGATACCCAAAAAAGGACTCGACAAATATGCGTCGTACATCTATACCGACCGTACCAAGATACACCGCATAATGTCTACCCTTGTGGATAACGGCTTGAAATTTACCGAAAAAGGCGAAGTGTCGTTTGGCTACAAATACATTGGGCAAGACAACAAAATAGAGTTTTTTGTAAAAGACACCGGCATTGGCATACGCAAAGAGATGCAAAGCAAGATATTTACTACATTTATGCAAGATGAAAAAACACTTGAACGCCAACATGGAGGCATAGGCGCGGGACTTTCGATATGCAATTGCTACATACAAATGCTCGGCGGCAGTATCAGCATCGAATCAGAGCCGCAAAAAGGTTCGCTGTTTCACTTTGCCATAGGGTACAACACTCAGCCGATTGAGAATTAATTCATAATTCATAATTAATATGCTCCTAAACAAGACAGATTCGTTTCGCGACTATTTGCACAAAGAATATGGGATAGGATACGAGCGTCCCGTAGAATTTGTGACAGAGAGCATACCCTTGGAGGAGCAGATTGATTATACTGAATTTTCGGAACGTCGCCGCAAAACGGGACACAACTGCACATCGTACAAAACCAATGTAGACATACTTGAGCAAACCACCAACGACGACAAAGTAAAAACCGCCCTGTCGGACATGGCAGCCATAGGCAGCGTTGAGGCTCTCAAATATCTCACCACCTACGCCGAACAAAACAAAGGATTGTATGATTATTGGCCATCGATAGCCCGCAACGAATGTAAAGGCACTGTGGAATACGACCTTACAGGCGAAATCAAGATTTATATACTGTCGCCATTTGGCAGTGTGGACGGCAAAATAAAGTTTAAGGCGTTGGTGCGCAACAATACACGGAGCGAGTTTACTCCATTACAACAAAAGATAATAACCAAAGAGTTTGAGTTTCAAGATACACGTCACCGCACCGAAACCACGGTAAAGTTTACATCCAAAGGGCTTATACTTCACATGCTTATGCCGTTAGACGTGCCGATACTCAGCACCATAGCCGAAACCCTCAGCGAATGTAACACCCTTGGCTGCGACATCGACGTAGACTCCCTCTCGTTGAAAAACTTCAACGGCAA
>JAFPYT010000293.1 GCA_017394445.1 Bacteroidales bacterium
CCCAAGCGTGTCGGTTATTATTTGCTTATTTTCCTTGCTCATTGAGGCGACATTTTCAAGCATAAAATATTTAGGCTTTATGGTTTTTACCGCCTCAACAAACTTCCAAAACAAGCCGGATTTTTCGCCCTCCAAGCCTTGTCGGTTCTTTTTGGCGATAGAGAGGTCTTGGCACGGGCTTCCGCCGATAATAAGGTCTATTTTGCCGATAAACCGCGAAAAATCAATCTCACGCACATCGCCCAAACGAATTATGTCGGGATAGTTTTTTTCCGACACTTTAATGGCATACTTGTCGACTTCGCTCGCATAATAGACCTCAACCGGAATTCCGGCACGCTCCAACGCCAGCCGTCCGCAAGAGATGCCGTCAAATAAACTTAATACTCTCAAATTGATTTTCCCAATAAAAAAGGAGCATTTCTGCCCCTGAAAAGTTATATGTTATAAGCGTACAATATACCGCACGATTTTATAAAACGCCGGAAAGCGCATTATTTCGCCAATTGTGTGCCTGATTTTGAATATAGATAAACGGGGCAGTTACGCCCCGTTTACTTGCGCCGTTCGCGGAGAACCAGAAAAGGAACTCGGTAGCCAAGCACTCCTCGAACGGCTGAAAGTCCCGCTTGTTTGGGACTTTGTGGCTCGCTGGCGGGGCTTTGCGGCCCCGCCGTGGTTTAGGTTAATCCTCGCTCCAAACCGGCATTAAATCGCCGCTGTCGAGGTCTGTGTTATACCCCTCAAAGTCGTTCGTTAACGGCTTAACTCCACCGACCGCCTGAATTACAATTCCGTATTTGCGGCTTAGTTTTTCCAGCTCAGTACAGAATTTTTCGTATTTGCCGGTCTGAGTATCCTCCGGTAGAGTTTTGTTTTTTGATTGCCCCATGTAGTAGTCATAATCACTGCGAAGAATCTCTTTTGTTTTCTTCTTTCTGAAGGCATCGATAAAAGTGCCGTTTTCGATTTCATTGCAAAATTCGCCGACGAGGTGCTTGCCCCAGTGGCTGTCCAGTAATTCCTGTGTTTGATTGGAATCAAAGTCGCCGATCTCGTGGACTAATATCGAGGTGGCATTCCAAAGTTTTTCAGCTGTTTCCTCGCCGAATACACCGTAGGCTGTCCCCCATAAGCCCCATCTTTCGTTCTGCGTGTTTTTTATAATAAACAATTTTTCCATTTTTAAGTTCCTTTTTTTTGAGTTAATGCATTGGCTACCTTGCCTTTGCTGTCTCAATGAATGCTTGGATTTCAACGGAAGTCCAGTCCTTTCTGCATTAAAATCGAAGAAATAGTGCAGAAAGATTTAGGCGGGGCGTTAACCCCGCCGCGGTTTTAATCTTACCGTCTGCCTATGCAGAATGAGGCCTCAGCCAAGGCTTTTAGAGCGTTGATTGATTCTTCAATCCCCATCAGCCCACCTAAAGCGCAGTGTACCCGCCCAATGTCATTATCGGCTTCTTGCCACACTATGCCTTCTTTGCCCGACGATATGCGTTTTTTAATATCTTTAAGAAGAGCCTCCATCGCTTGAATGTTTCCGGATATAATAGCCAACTTTGTTTTGGCGTCCATTTCGTTATTTTCTTTTACCATTTTAAGTTCCTTTTCTTTTTGAGTTAATGCATCGGCTACCATGCCTTTGCTGTCTCAATGAATGCTTGGATTTTTCGAGAAGTCCAGTCATTTCTGCATTAAAATCGAAGAAATAGTGCAGAAAGATTCAGGCGGGGCGTTAACCCCGCCGGAGCCTTGGTTAAAGTCCGCTAACGTCGTAGTTTAAGCCCTCTAAAACCCGCAATTTTTCCTCGCGTGGCGGATTGGCTTCGAACCAGCACCAACCATCGCTCTCGGATAAGTATCCCTTCGGTGGAAGCGGAACTATCCCTAAAAACTCGAGGACGTTGACTATCTCGTCGACTTTGACGAGTTCGTGCTTTATCAGCTCGTCAACCACATCGCGCTTACCGTGCGGCGTTTTTGCTTTTTTTGCCTTAAGTTTTTCGAGTTCGGCATCGGCTTTTTCGATCTCCTCCATATAAGCCCAAGTGCCGTCTTCTTCACAGCGGGCGATGCGCTTGTCAAAATCCGGTGCTTGTTTTGTTTCGTGATACCATGTAATCATTTTTTTATTCCTTTTCTGTTTAGTTAATGCTAGGGCTACCATGCCTTTGCTAATTCAATCAATGCTTGGAAAAACCAAGAAGTCCAGTCCTTTCTGCATTAAAAACGAAGAAATAGTGCAGAAAGATTTAGGCGGGGCGTTGTCACCCCGCCGTGGCTTCCGGTTACTTCAAAAACCAGTCTTTTACCTCTTTCCAGGTGCCTTCGATTATCGGATCATCGAATTTATTTTCTTTGCCCCAAACCTCAGCTTTGCCGTAATTGCTGTTGTATCCTGATTTCGGGACCACGCAGTAAATGACGTCGCCGGTCTCTATGTCGCAGATCCTAAAATCGTCAAATAAACTACCATCGCATGGGCAGTTATTTTTGAAAAATACGTAGGTCTTATCGTTATCAAACTTCGTCGATCCGCTGATGGCGTTCAACTTTTGCAGGAGGGTTTTACCTTTATTTTCGAGGCTTGTTTCTTTGCAGAACCAGTCGTACCATAAGGCATTGATGTCCAGCTCTCCGCTTTTCCATTGTTTCAGCGTTTCCGTAATCGTTAATTCTTTTTCCATTTTTTTATTCCTTTTTCTAAGTTAATGCGTAGGCTACCGTGCCCTTGCTGTCTCAATGAATGCTTGGAAAAAACCGAAAGTCCAGTAAATAATGCACATTTTTTAATTATAAGTTATTGAAAATAAATAATAATTTGAAAACAGCCAAACACTTAAGCGATTATTCGCAGCACACGCGATGTAACTTTTTTTTCGTACAATATACCGCCTGATTGATTATACTCCCAAAAGAGCGCATGTCCGGCGATTTTCCAGACACGCTGTTGGAGAATTTTAACTCATCGAATGGCGGAAATGTACCATTCCGAGCGGGAATAGTTGTTAAAGTTCCATTGCAGGCTCAATAAAAAATCGGCTTCGGTCAAGTGCTCTTGCATAAACTCCGGCAAAAAAGCGTTCTTTTCAGTCTCGTGGCGGATAAAGCCTTGGTAAGCGCGTTCAAACTCGTTTTTGAATTGTGTCTTTAATTCATCATAGGAGAGCACCCGCTGTTCACAGCTGCGTTTGTGTTTAATGCTAATCTGCATCATTAATCCTCCACCTTAATACCAAGGTAGCGGCAGTAGCTCGAGCCTTCCGGATTAGCGTAAAGTGGTTGCTTACCTTTGCATGTAAGCTCGATCACTTGAAGGTAACCATCTTTATATCCTCCTTTGCCGGTTAAAAAGTTGTAATCCTCAAAGGGATTTTTGCATATATAATTGTATTGCTTTGCGGTTAATTCTATCGTTTCAGAAATCTCTACCTCTATAGCACGTTCAGGGTAACGCTCCGACATACTGATAACTTCATTAATATCTTCCGGCTTCCGAATTAAGTATGTTTTGACTGTTTTCATTTTTAAGTTCCTTTTCTGTTAATGTTTACAACTCAATGAATGCTTCTTTTTTAGAACTTATCCAGTCAATTCGACACCATTTTGCAATAATTCTTCATTATTTTCGCTACTTTCCTCGGTGTTCACCAATAGTTCCGCTTTTTTGCCGGTATATTCCTCCCAACGCTTAACAATAACGTCGCAAAACTTCGGGTCAAGCTCAATTAATCGCGCGACTCGACCGGTTTTTTCGGCCGCAATCAAAGTTGAACCGGAGCCGCCGAAGCCGTCCAAGACCATTTCGCCTAGTTTAGAGCTGTTATTGATGGCGCGTTCCACCAGTTCCACCGGTTTCATCGTTGGGTGTAAATCGTTCCGGATCGGCTTGTTATACTCCCAAACGTCGGATTGGTCGCGGTCGCCGCACCAGTAGTGCTTTTTATCCGCGCCCCAGCCGTATAAAATCGGCTCGTATTGCCGCTGATAGTCAGACCGCCCGAGCGTGAAGGTATTTTTTGCCCAGATGATAAACGTCGACCATTTGCCGCCGGCCGCCACAAATGAAGAATAAAGCGTGTGCAGTTCCGATGAACTCATGCAGACGTAGGCGGCACCGTTGTTAAACATCATTAAATTGGAGAGGCTGTCGGTCAAAAACTGCCCGAAGTCATCGCCGAGGTTGTCGTTCATAATGGTGCGGTTATGGTTCGGACTGGAGTGATAGCGAAGCTTGTCTTTCATGGTCGCACCGTAATTGACGTTATACGGCGGATCGGTAAAGACCATATC
>JAFPYT010000294.1 GCA_017394445.1 Bacteroidales bacterium
TGCAGACGTTAACGAGTCCATATTGGTGATTTGTTTCGAAAGGTCTTCTACTTGAGATTTGATACCTGACGCCATGGTAGAAAGTCTATTTTCGATATATTGGTTGTTGCTGAGATACTCAGTTAATTTTTGTTCGGCTATCGGAAGCACTGAGTTGTCGGTAATTGTGAGTAAAACCTCAAAAAACGGGTAGTACGTCTGCTCAACAATTGTAGAATCGTTGATAATTTTTTTTCTTGTAGCGACATATTGTGTATATACTTGAAAATCAATGTTTTTAATTTTTTCGGCTTCTTCTATAGGAATATTTAATCTTTCTGCCAAAATATTTGAAGCCGATTTGGCCATAGTTCCAAGGTTTTCTATTTGTCCTGCAAAAAATGAATTGCCCAAAGCTCCTGACGAATATTTTATTTTGCTGAGGTAGTTTCTATCTGATGTAGAGTAAAAAACAATGCCCAAAATAAATCCCAACAAAGTAAGTGCAACAACTATTTTAAAACTTTTAGCAATACTGAGAATGCTAAAATTGAAAAATCTTGATAAAACTCCTTTTTTTGAATTATTTTCGGTTTTTTCTGCGTTGTTTTTCTTTTTTCTTAAAAATCCAGGAATAAGACGGGTGAAATCAAATTCAGCACTTCGTTCTTCATTGTCGATTTGGAGTTGACGTATAGTGTTAAATTGAGAGTTGAGCAGTTCATACTGCTTCATCATTATTTCATGAAAATCTTTTTTGCTGAGTTCTTCCTGATTCTCAGAAGTTTTGTTTGTATTTTCTGCCATTTTATTTTAAATTTTTGGTGCAAAGTTATATTTCTTTTTTTATTTATTCAAATCATTTGATGTTTTTTGTTTTTTGTTTTGATATTTTTGCAGCATGAAAGTATGGCTTAACATATTATTATTGTTGCTGGTGTTTGTTGGCGATGTAATGGCGCAAACCGACTCTATGTATATGGAGATTGATACTGTTACTGTTAAAGGCAGGAGCAGCAACCGAGGACAGATTATTCATCGTGCCGATTTTCAGCATACTGTTTCTTCTGATGGAAATTATATCGAGCAGGTGGTAAAAATGCAGCCCGGAGTAAGCTCTGTGTCAGAATTGTCGTCGCAATACAATGTACGCGGTGGCAGTTTCGATGAAAATCTTGTATATATTAATGGTGTGGAAATTTATCGTCCGCTATTTGTGCGTAGTGGCGAGCAGGAAGGGCTTTCGATTGTCAACAGCGGATTGGCAGGCAAAGTGGAATTTTCGTCGGGAGGTTTTGGGGCAGAATACGGCGATAAAATGTCTTCTGTGCTTGATGTGGCTTATCGCAGACCAGATCGAAATGCCTTTTCGTTTTCTGCAGGATTGATGGGAGGCTCGGTAGAAAGCGAGGTTATTTCTAAAAATTCTAAATTTACTTTGATTTCGGGTATTAGATACCGCACATCGAAATATATACTCAACTCTCTTGAAAAAAAGGGCGAATATAATCCTGAATATGCCGATTTTCAGCTTTTTAGTACTTATAAATTATCCCAAAAGTTTAATTTGTGGGCTCTGGGGATGGTTTCGTCTAACAGATTTTTGTTTGTGCCTCAAAGTCAGACAACTTCGTTTGGCACTCTGCAAGACGCTCTGCAGATGAATATCTATTATGCTGGAAACGAAAAAGATAATTATTCTAATACAATTGGAGCTATGGCTTTAGAGTATTCCGACCGTAAAAATATCAAAATGACAGCCACAGCTGCGGTTTACGCACTTAAAGAGAATGTAGGGTACGATATTGCTGCGGCATATCTTCTTAGCAATCTCGACCGTCGTTATGGGCAGCCCGATGAAGAATTTGCTTCAGCCGATGTGGGTGTAGGAGAGAGCCTTAGTCATGCACGCAATTCCGTTATAGCTCATATTACATCTTTAAAATATAATGGGGTGTATTATGGCGTTGGCAACAAGATAGGCTGGGGATTTCAAACTATGTTGTACGATGTGGAAGGCTCTGTTAACGAGTGGCAAACAATGGATTCGGCAGGTTTTTTTGTTAATGCTGATAAATCGTTAACTATGTTTCGGAGCAAATATGGAACTACTGCGTTGGCACGTCCCGATTTTGCAGTATATCTTTACGATAAATACGATTTTGATACAGAATTTGCTGATATTTCGATTAATGTGGGAGCAAGGGGATGTTATTCAGATTTTTCGCAAAAAGTATCGGTGAGTCCGCGAGGTTCTCTGATGGTAATTCCCAAATCATTAAGCGGATACACGTTTCGACTCTCGGCAGGGCGCTATGTGCAGCCGCTTACATTCCGCGAATTGATGAATACCGACGGCACACCGTTGATTTCGCGCAATCCGCAAAAATCATTGCATTTAGTGGCTGGTGTTTATCACGATTTTTTGATGTGGAACCGTCCGTTTAAGATTACCGCCGAGGCTTATTACAAAAAACTCTCCGACATTGTGCCATACACCGTTGATAATGTTAAAATCACATATTTTGCAAGTGAACGTGCCGATGGTTATGCCGCAGGTACCGATTTTAAAATCTATGGCGAATTTGTAAAAGGAATGGATTCGTGGTTGAGTATGTCGTTTCTTAAAACCGAAGAGAATATCAAAGGTGATGGTCACGGCTATATTCCTCGACCCGACGACCGTAGGTTTACTTCAAGTGTGTTTTTTCGCGATTATTTTCCTCGTTTCGATTTTTTGGGAATGAATATTACATTGGTGTATGCCACGCCTCTGCCATTCGGACCAGAAAATATGCCAAGGTATACCGCAGTTTTGCGCAGCAAACACTATTTGCGTACAGATTTTGGGTTAGAAGCAGCACTTTTTAGAGATCGGCTCAAAAACGGCCGTTCGGTAAAAATTGGCTTTGATATTTTCAATCTTTTTGATATAAAAAACACAGTATCATATAGTTGGGTAACAGTAGTGCCGTCGCAAAACTATGCCCCCGAAGGTACTTTTGCCCAATATGCCGTGCCCGATCGACTAACTTCTCGACGTTTTAATGTAAAAATATCCGTAAAAATGTAGAAATTGGCTGCATATTTGTATTAAATTTTGTATATTTGTAACCCCAAACATACAATAATACAACAGACATAAATAATTATTGATTCGGAAATGATTGAAGCAGAAGAAATTAAAGAACGTCGTCGCAAGATAATAACTCAAATTCGCGATTATTATACTCAGCGACTCGGTAGATATACCCATCAGCGCATCAGCGAGGAGTGGCATTTTTATGGTCTTGGATTTGTCCGCGACGAAATGCAGTATGTGTTCGGTTTCAACGCCGGATTCTTTCGCAAACAGGACGTTCCCGGGCAAGCGTATAGTCATGCCGGTGTTAACGTTTTGGTACGCACAAACGGGTCTAATCCTCAATTGAGAACTCAATATCTGAAATTTTTCCGTCATCAGCTTGCTAATTGGATTACTAATCAAGAATCTAATTTTTCATCGTTTAGAGGTGGAGTAGGAGTGGAGTTCCCTCGTTACAAAGCCATTTCTTCGTTTGCTTCGGATGAGGATATTGTGCAGTATGTAAAAGACGGTATCGACGGAATTGCAGATCTTTACCACGTAATTGCCAAAAATCCTGATGGTATTTTCGACAATGTTGTGTGTATGATAGCTCCCTGGGATGAGTCTATTATCGAACTTGCCCAAAAACAGATAGAAAAACAATAAGACATTGATTAACAAATGTTT
Organism: Bacteroidales bacterium; assembly: GCA_017394445.1. Classification (GTDB taxonomy): domain Bacteria; phylum Bacteroidota; class Bacteroidia; order Bacteroidales; family UBA3824; genus UBA3824. The sequence goes on from JAFPYT010000294.1 coordinate 3,734, forward strand.
TTCTTAAATCCGATGTTTCTGTGGGCGGGATTCGCTGTGCTTATTCCGCCTATAATACATCTGTTTAATTTTCGAAAATACAAAACTGTATATTTCAGTGATATACGGTTTATCGAAAACATACGACAGACCACCAGACGCAAGTCGGTGCTTAAACAGATTATTCTGATGGTGTTGCGTATGCTTGCTATTGCCGCCATCGTGATTGCGTTTGCTCAGCCGGTAATTAATTCGTCGCCTAATGAGGTGGCTCAGAAACAGTCCGCTCCGCCGGTGATTTATCTCGACAATTCGTTTAGTATGCAAACTGGCGATGGTGTGGTGTCTGCTGTAGAAACGGCTAAAAACCATATTTTGAAAATTGTGGATGCATATCCGTCCGAAACCAAGTTTCTTTTTCTTACTAATGATTTTTCTCAAGAGCATTTCCGTTTGGTAAACGCGCTTACTATCAGAGATTTTTTGCAAAATGTGAAAATCTCGCCTTCGGTACGCACTTTGTCGGAGGTGATTAACAAGGCTGAGCAAAATCTTAACCTTCTCGATGTTCCTGCCGATGTGTCTAAATCAATGTATTTAATATCTGATTTTCAAAAGAATATATGCGATTTCGACAATATTCAAACCGATTCGCTTACGCAGATTAATATTTTGCCTATTCAGCCACAGAGTATAGCAAACTTGGCAGTGGATACCTGTATTTTTAATACTCCTTTGCGTCGCGCCAGCGGTCAGGAAAATATTTCGGTGTTTGTAAAAAACTATGGCGAAAACACTTATAATAATGTGCCGCTTGCCCTTGTAATCAATGGCAAACAAAAGAGCGTTCAGAATTTTTCGATTGCCCCGGGCGAGAGCAAACAGATTGATATAAAATATGTCAACGAATCTCAAGAGTTTGTCAACGGCGTTATTACCATTGCCGATTCGCCGGTTGATTTCGACAATTCGCTTTATTTTTCGTATCGGTTGGATACTGTAACTAATGTTTTGTTAATTGGTAATCAGCAAGTTAATAAATATTTTACAGCTCTTTTCGATGGCGATGAGGCATTCAAAATTGATGTTGCAACAGATTTAAGCAAAATACCTGTTGATTTGCAGCGTTACAAAACTGTGATAGTCAACCAACCCGATGCGCTTCCTCGTAATTTATCCACTGCGCTGCATACATTTGTGTCGTCGGGTGGAAATCTGATTTTTGTACCGTCGTTTTCGGGTAATATTTCTGACTACAATTATCTGCTGAATCTTTTGCAGTGCAATGCCATAATTTCCAAAGATACAATACGTTGCAATGTTTCAAAAGTTGATGTTACTTCGCCTTTGCTGCGTTCGGCTGTTAAGGAGATAAAAGAGAATACCGACTTGCCATATATCAGCCGTTATTTCAACTCGATGAGCAATGCGTATGCTCAAGAAGATGTGGTGCTCGAAACCGACTCTTACAAAAAAATACTCACTCAGAGCCAATACAGTTCGGGGCGTGTTTTTGTCTTTTATTGTCCTTTGGACGAAAAATCGGGCAATATGGTAACTCACCGTATTTTTGTACCGATTGTTTACAACGCAGCATCTATGAGCGGTGCCTTTACCACACCTTATATAATAGTAGGACGCAACGACGGAGTTCCTCAAAAAATCGACAACTTTGCTGAAGGTTCTAAATTATTTTTGCGATACCGCGACAGTGGATATGAGTTTATTCCACGGATTTCGGGTCCTGATGCTAATCAAAACTATATGATATTTGCCGAAAATGGTGCTCAGCAAGCAGGATTCTACGACCTTACTGTGGACGGAA
>JAFPYT010000295.1 GCA_017394445.1 Bacteroidales bacterium
AAAAAGATGATAAAGCAAAAGGAGCGAAGCAAGCATGGGATAATATAAAAAAAGTGAGAGTTGGCGACTATTTAGCGTTTCATGGATATGGCGGCAAAAATGATTTGACAATTTATCAAATTTCTAAAGTAACAGAAGTTGATGAAAATAATGGGAGAATTTATTTTGACCGATTGAGCCAAGAAGACGATGAACTTTATCATGGTAAAGCGCCTAAAATGTCTAAGGGGTCGTGGTTCGGTACATTATTTCCAGTGAAAGGGGAAGAGGCTATTGAAAAGATATTTGGCAACTTTCTAAAACAAGAAACGAATATTATGAATTCTAAAATCCAACGATACACCGACATTCTTCGCCTAAAGAAGAATATCATCTTGCAAGGTGCTCCTGGCACAGGCAAAACCTATAACACTGCGGCTTTAGCGTTGAGCATTTGTGGGGTGTCCGATGTGGATTTGAATGACCACAAAGTCGTTATTGAGCGCTACGAGCAAATGCGTTATGATAAAGACAAGAACCCTGATGGACAAATTGGATTTTGCACATTCCATCAATCAATGGATTATGAGGATTTCGTGGAAGGAATAAAACCGATTAAGCCCGATGAAGGCGAGATGTATTACAAGGTTGAGGATGGTATTTTCAAAATAATGAGCAAGGTTGCTGCAAATTCACAACAAGTGAAACAAGCCAAGACACTCGACTCAGCATTTGATGATTTGATTCAAGATATTATAGATGGCAATGTGAAGACTTTGTCTATGAAAAATGGCGGTAAATCTGCAAAGTTGTCGGTCTCGTCGCAAATGACTATAAAATGGGAAACAAGTAATGGTAATGATAATGGTGATATCGATGTCCATTGTGTTTCAAAAGATAGACTATTAAAACTATGCGAAGTTTATGATTCTAAAGAAAAAATAAGCGCAATAACAAATATTAACGAGTCTATTAGAAATGTGATTGGTGGGTGTAATTCTTCATACTATTGGGCAGTCGCGAAATATCTTTTAGATAAAATTGGTAACGAAAACATAAACGATGAAAAAACGCAAAACTACGTCCTAATCATTGATGAAATCAACCGTGGCAATGTCTCGCGGATTTTCGGCGAGTTGATAACGTTGCTTGAAAAAGACAAACGCTTGGGCGGTGAGCACCCGATAAAAGTCACGCTGCCATATTCAAAAGAATCGTTCGGCGTGCCTGAAAACCTTTACATTATCGGCACTATGAACACTACCGACCGTAGTGTGGGCAACATTGATTATGCAGTGCGCCGTCGGTTTGCTTTTGTTACATTGAAGTCTGATTGCAAGATTCTTATCGATAAATACGGTGAAGAGTCACAGAACGTCAAATTGTTCAGATCCGTTGAAAAATTCATAGTAAATAGCAAACCCGAAATGGATTTTGAGGATTTGATGGTTGGTCATAGTTATTTCTTTGCGGAAAACGATGACGAGTTGGCATTACGCTGGCAATACGAGATTTTGCCGCTACTGAACGAATACATAAAAGATGATATTATCCGTGCAAATCGCATAGAAACAAACGTGACAGTTGACGCATTTATAGAATCTTCTAACCAAATGGCAAAGCAATGACATTACCTGTCCGCAAATCACCCCGTGCTAAATGGCACAATTACAATGGTGCAGATTATTTCGTGACGATTTGCACAGGAGGGCGTGTCAATTATTTTGGCTCTATTGTAGATGGCAAAACACAATTGACGGCAGTGGGAGAGTATGCTAAACAGTGTATTGAAAAAATTGGCGTGATAAATAAGAACGTGCAAGTGCCGTTATACGTTATTATGCCAAATCATATTCATTTGATAATTATTGTTGGCGATAATAACGCAGAAACCACGCCTTCTGTAGGGCTGTCGTATTACGGCAGCCGGAACGATATGGATGCACGGCTACCACGGCTGCCACACTGTGACAGCCCTACAACACATTGTGACAGTTCTACAACGTATGATAGCAATAGTATCGAAAAAACACAGGAGGAAATCAATTTGGAAATGCAACGGCGAGCAAAATGTTGTGGTCGATTGTCTCACATCATTGGACAATTCAAGTCTGCCGTAGTACGTTATACCAAACTGAATGACATCTCTTTTGAATGACAAGCACGCTACCATGACCACATTGTTCGTAATCAAGAAGAAATGAACAATATTGCCAATTACATTGAACAAAACCCAGCAAAATGGGAATCGGATTGTTTTTATGGAAATGAATGAATCAATATTGAACCCAACCAACGTTGATACGAATGATGATTCGCCAAACGTAGGGACGAATAATAATTCGCCCCTACAATATGCGTCCATAAAAACGTGTAATTACAATGTGATTCAAATAAATGAACACGATGTGGTTCCGCAAGAATACCTTGAAAAAGTCAAATCATTGAAATTTGAAGATATTCAGGGGTATATGAAAGAACCGAAATATCTCGGTATTAATTATTTCAAAGGGAATTTATCAGCTTCCTATTACATTGGCGCTTCGTGGTTGATAAAAAACGATTTAGCCGTGGTGGTAACGCCAAAAATGGAAAATATTGATTTTGTGCAGATGTTTTTGACGGCGTTGGAATTGGAAGAACGGTATCAAAAGGACTATTTCTCAAAGTGTTATGGCATTTGTCTTGACGAACCACCAATAGTAACCACAACGCAACTCAATCAGTTGACGCCTATGTTGGTTTTGCATTACATTAGTCTGCTTTATCGCTTGGCACAACGTGGATTAAAAAAGAATTACGTTACCCAAGAAGAAAATCTGAAGTCGAAGGTCAAAGGAAGAATCATGATGGGGCGGCATTTGCAGAAAAATGTTTTTGTGCAACGTGCCGACCGCATTTTCTGCCAATTTCAGGAATACACCGACGACACGCCCGAAAACCGACTGTTGAAGCGCGCTCTTCTGTTTGCCGACAAATTCGTAAATAGTTCAATGAGGCAGAATCATTGCATTGACAAAATTTCGCACCGATTGAGTCGGTTGAAGGCTCAATTTAGCCACATTCCCGATGATATTGAGCCGTATCAGATTCAGCATTTGGCGACTAATAAACTCTACAAGGACTATCGCGACGCCATTCGCGTTGCCAAAATGCTTTTGCGTCGCTTCGATTACAACATTGCCAAAGTCGATGACGACAGTTATTCCACACCGCCATTCTGGATTGATATGTCGCGATTGTACGAAATGTGGGTTTGGTGTACGTTGGATGCGGCCTATCCAGGGCAAATTGAATTTCAGGTCGCAGGACATTGCAAGTCGCAGGTTGATTATATCAAAACGAGTGCGAATGAAAAACTTGTTATGGACGCAAAATACAAGCCACATTACGAGGATTCAAACCGTGGCATTTTGGATGACATTCGAGAGATTAGCGGCTATGCCCGTGACCGAAAGATTCTCAAATGTTTAGGTGCCAACGATGATGAAGTGAAATGCGTTATTATCTATCCACAACGAGAAATATTGCAACAAGAAGAAAATGACGATCCCATCGATGATTGTAAGGAAACTGCAAACTTTGAAAAAGGTGACTTATTGCCGCAATGTTCTGAAATAAAATGGTTCCGCAACTTCTACAAAATCAGCGTCCCGTTGCCAACTCAAAAAAAAATAACACAGCCATATTAGACACCACAAACACACACAGATTTCAATGAATAAAAAGGTTACCTTTGAAATCTATAACCATTCCCCACACACGATGAAAAAGACACTTATCGCACTGCTGACCTTAACGGCAACGGCTGCCGGCGCACAGACACCGGAAAACGCGCAAAAGCTCATCGACGCATACCCCGACATGCACCTGACATACAACGACAACAAAATCGTGTTCCCCGACGGCACTGCCATAACCTACGACGACGGCAAGAAGAAGGACTTCAAGACACTGCTCGACTACAGCGACATCGAGGACATGTTCTCCATGACATACGACACCGCCGCCGGCAAGCCCGGATACCTGGAGGACTGCGGACGAAGCCGCAA
>JAFPYT010000296.1 GCA_017394445.1 Bacteroidales bacterium
TATTGTTGTTATTGTTTGAACTGCGCCCCGAAGAGTACGAACTGTCGTCGCGGCTTGAATACGATGAGTAGGATGCAACGGCGGCTCCGGCGGCAACTCCCGAAGAAGAAGACGGCGAGGAAATTTTGAATGTGGCATAATACCTGCGGTCAACAATTTGTACAGTTGAATAATACCTTGCAGCGCCTTCCGACATCTTCATATCAATAGTCTTTACGAGTTTTGCATTTACATAAAAGAGGATTTGATTCTCATTTCCAACAACTTTTGCTCCGATGGTGTCAGAAAAGTCGTAGATAAAGTTGAGCGTACCGTTGTCCATATCAGGGTAATTAGCGGCAAAATCGTATGTATTTTTGGCGCGGACAAGGTCGTTGTAGGTTTCTATCGGTTTGTTGATCATATTAAGCCCTCCGAATAATTAAACTCCACATTCTGAAACGGCAGGTTAACAGCCGCAATGTGGTAGTATGCGTTGTTTTTTTGTTTAATATAATGGTAATCACGTAGATGCGTGGTGGTAAAGAATATATTGTTGGGATACTCTTTCGATAGGTATTTTTTGTAACTCTTTAAAAAGTCGGTGATGTTGTAGACGTAAAATCCGTCATCCTCCCAATCCTCCAAAACATATTTGTATACCTGCAATGTAGCAACGTGCTTTTGTTTCAGACGTTGTTCGTCGCCATACACGTGACAGTCGCCGCTGAGTAGTTGTATAAACAAGGCGTTGTTTTGCGGATAATCGCTTTCGGCTTCGAGCACCTCCTTGCGCACACGGATAAGCACGTCGAAACCTTCAAAAATCTGGATAATCTCGCGGCAGTTTTTGAGCAGTTGCGACTGCAACGGATAACGCTCTCCGCCCACTTCGAGCACAAACGAATCGGGGTCGTAGATATATTTTAGATGCGGATCCTTGTTGATAAGGTCTAAGAGCGAGTTTTCTTGATAAACCACCGGCTTAAAATCCTTGGCAAGGTCGGGATGAACCTTCAAAAGATAGTTGAAAGCAGTGTCCGACGGGTTAGTGTCGGGCGAATAGTTGCGGTTTTTGTATAATTCCTTTTGCAAAAGGCAAGTGTAAGATTTGGCAGAATGGTAAACATTCTTTACAAACGGACAGCCTGTTTTGCAAAGATATAGATATTGGCAGGCGGCACATTCGGGGCTGAATCCTACATTGTTGTGCGCCGCAAGAATTTTTGAAGTGGCTGCGTTAAGTATTTCATCCACAGAATTTTGATAGATGTTACCATAAAGTAACTCTTTATGACCTTGACCACGCACGCAGGAATAAATGTCGCCGTTTTTCTCCAAAAGGAAGAATTTTTCGCCGCAGATGTCGCAGTTGGTGCAGTAGTCGGGACTAAACTCATTGAACCACGCACCGTTAACGCCTTTATCTAAATCCGTGCCGTCAAATTCGCGGTGCATACGGTTGAAAAACTCCACTTGTTCGGCCTCGCTCAGCGGATGAAGAAGTCCGTTGGAATTGTAGTCGAACCCGATCATAAAGTTGAAATCGTTCATATCCAAGCAAGTGGACTTGTGAAGAAACTTTATATCGTTGATAATGTTGTCTATCTTGGCGTAATGCTCGGCAAAGATGGTGGCAGAAACTTTTTTCTTGTTAGGAATATCGCGCAAAAGTTCAACGTTTTGCAATATCTTATCTAATGTAATTCTTCCACCTTTGGTAACACGGAAATGATTGTGAAGAGAGAGCGGCAGGTCGAGACTTCCGCTAATAGACACGTTGAACTTCTTGATGGTGTCGATATGGCGGTCGATAGAATATAGGTTGGTTTTGATATGCGGACGTCCAACACGGAATCCTGCCGTGGAAATAGTTTCGTAATTATCCTTGTAATAGTCGTTGATAAACTTGATAACGTCGTGAAAATCCTCTTGCGACAGCGTGGACACCTCGCCACCGTGTAGCGAAATATTAAAAGGCATCACATCAGACTCTCGGAGTTTGTTGATAGCAAACTGCAAGGTTTCCAACGGCTTATATTGCTGCATACGGTCTTTGGTATTGTCTTCGAGGTAGCAATACCTACAAGCCATATCGCAAGCCAATGTCGGGACGTATAATAGATGGATGAACTTCATTTTAATTCACAATTCAAAATTCACAATTAATATTCTTCGATTTCGGTGGGTGAATTTTTGAACACCTTGTCCGCCACGGTGCATCCTTTTGGTATCTTGGCGGTTTTGAGATAAATACAATCGCGGAATGCCGAGCCACGTATCTCCTCTACCGACGGAGGAATCACCACTTCGGTCAACCTTGTGTTGAAAAAAGACCGTGAGCCTATGCGCCGCAACTGCGAACCTTCTTCAAATATCAACTCCTCTAACGATGTATAACTAAACGCCTGTTCGCCGATGCGTTCCACTGTGGCGGGTATTGTGATAGTGGATATTTCAGTATGTGAAAAACAATAGGCGTGTATCTCGGTGATATTTTTAGGAAGAGTGATTTTCAAGATATTACTGCAATTGTTAAACGCATATCCGCCGATAGAATCCATCTGTTGCGGCAAGTCGTTGATACGCAGTTGCCAACAATCATTAAAAGCATATCCGCCGATATAGGCCAATTCTGGCGGAAACTCCACTCGCTTCAAACTTCCACATTCATTAAAGGCGTACGCTCCGAGCGATTTGAGGCTTGTAGGCAGATTGATTGTAGTTAAATCCCTGCAATTGTCGAAAGCGTGACCACGGATAATGGTGATAGTGTTGGGCAGGGTAACATTCTCCAACGCAGTGCGTCTGAATACATCGCCACGTATACCGGTAACAGGCTTACCGTCAACAGTTTCGGGAATCACAAGTTCTTTGTTGTTGATAAGTCCCTCGGTGTAGAAACGTACGTGCACACCATCGTCGGTATCCTCGTAAAAAACGTGCGGATTTAGAAACATCGCCACGGGAATAATCAACGTAAAGGCAATCATAATAATACGCCGAAGCCATTTTTTGTCGGTGCACTTGTCGAATAGTTGCGGGGCTATCACATCAGAGAACTTTTCACGCGGACGTCGCTTTATCTCCATTTTGAGAAAATCCACTGTATCAGACTTTTGAAACTTACGCCAAATCAATAGGTTGATAGCAATAAGCACCACAGCTACCCAATCAGCATAGTGGAAAGTGCGGAAAAGCACTATAATAATAAGGTTGATGGGCGCCGAGATAAAAGTGGCGGTCATCTTCTTTTTCTCAAACTGCGCCAGGGTATGCTTCGATGTGTCGAAACCGATTTTCTCGCACTCGCGTTGGATAAGTCCATTAAGAATTTCGTTTTCCGACTTCAAAAACAGCGGGTCGATAACCTGCTGAGGCTGAGTTTTTTGTTGTTCTTGTGGTATGGGGGGTGGTGTGTTATCTGCCATATTATTTCAAAATATAAAAGTTATACAACGCAAATATATGCATTTTTTTTTGATTAAGCACAAAATGATTTTTTAAAGAATGTTCATTGTTGCGTCGAGGAAACAAAAACGAACGATTTTGTTGCGTCGAGGAAATAAAAATGGCGATATTTGTTGCGCGGAGGAAATAAAATGGTTATATTTGTGATGTAAAAAGAGACATAATGGCAGTAACAACAGACCCAAACGCAGTATTCTATTCCTATCGTGGAGTAAAAAGTAATCCTTTAGTAACACGGTTTATTGATATGCTTAATCAAAAGGGCATTCCACATAAAGGCTGTGAAAGCGGTATAATAGAAGATAATCTTACCAATTTTGAAGAAACAATCGGTGTTTCGAATATTATAGTGATTTTTTACAATCAAGATTATTTTAAATCAGATCATTGCATGAACGAATATGCAAATATCAGAAAATATGAAAACGATATACGGAAGAAAACTACTTATTATGTAAAGTGTGCTAATTATGACATAGACAATTTGAAAACATTTTGGGAAGATCAAAAAACAAAATACCAAAAGAAAAAAGAAAACGATGAATTAACAGAAATTGAACAACGGTCTTTGGATAACGGTTGTTATATAGATACAACAACTACGTATTGTGTTCAAAAATTAAACAAGTTTTTCAGTGGCAAAATCCATTATAAAGAAGATACTTTGCCAAAACTCGTTGATTTGATAGCCGAAAAATACCACGAGCTTTCAAGCAGAAACACAACTACAAATACTCCGCATTTCACCTTCCCCGTCCCTGACGGACTTATGCACCGCAACACCGAGGAAGAAAACCTTTTCAATTTGGTATCCAAAAACCGGATTATAAACCTTGTGGGCGTGGGAGGCAGCGGAAAATCATCGCTGGCATACCTCAGTTTGAAAAAGCACGAAAAGGATTTCAACGAAATTCCTTTCGTTGTGGTCAACAACAATGTTAAAAATGATATGGTTGACCAATTGAACAGGACGTTGAAATTGGAATTTGAAGAAGACGCTTATACGGAGATAGTTTCGTATTTGCAGGAAAACTATAAATCTGAGAAACCAAATCTCCTCGTTTTGGACATCAACGAAACAGCCGACAAGGACAAAACAGCCGAATATATCAACGAGATTCTGCAAGACACCGCATATCTCGCAGGATGGAAAATCTTGATACTTTCGCGGAAAAATGTTGACACTCACAACAGAATAAAAACGCACAACCTCAACGACAAGGAGGATTTTGACTTTTTGAAACAATTGTTTTTGGACAAGGCAGGAGCTCGGTACAAAGATTTCGGCGACTTTGAAGGATTGTTCAAAGTGATATACTACAATCCGCTTTTGGCGGAGCAGCTCGGATTGTATCTCTGTAATTACCCAAAGACTACAACCTTAGATGACATCAAGCTTATTCTCGGCGATACTCTAAGAGAAGAAGAAATGCAAGGAATGTCGGCACAGAGGCACGACGAAAAAGTTATTTCATTTTTGAAAAAACTTATTATCTACGACAAGTTGGAGGCAAACGAACAAATACTCCTCCGCCATTTTGTATTGTGGCAATCAGAATACATCGGTTACGATGTAATTTCCGATTTGCTGAAACGCGTTTTTGTATCAGAAGACGAATTGATAAAAAACCTCACTTCATTGTCTAAACGTTCCATTTTGGCAACGAACAATGAAAAAACCCTTTCATACAAACTTCACGGCTTGTTGGCAGATTCATTGCGAGAGCAGATTGATATCGAGAATGAAGATTATAATGGTTATTTGAGTAATGTCAAAAGGATAATCGAATACGGCTATTATAAGTTTGTCCCATTTGTTGATTGCATTGGCAATAGTTTGTGCGAATATGATATTACAAATAATTATGCAACATTACATAATGTTGCTGTGAAATATTATGATAGTTGGAAAGCCAATTATTCAGAAAAATTATACAATAAGGCAATAAAAATATGTCTGAATAAACTATCGTCTGACAAAGACAATGCTAAATATCAAAACTATTTGGCAAGCGCGTACAATAACCTTGCTAATTTGCAAGAAAATCATTTGGGAGATTATGCATCGGCGAAATCAAACTTTGAAAAAGCAATAGCAATCGGAGAACAATTACCGAAAGGCAATCCTGAATATCAAGACGTGTTGGCAGCTTTGTACGATAACCTTGCTAGTTTGCAAAAAGATTACTTAGGAGATTACAACTCGGCAAAAGCAAACTATGAAAAAGCAATTGTAATTTGTAAAAAACTTTCGAAAGGTATTCCTAAATATCAAGTTGTTTTGGCAAGCACGTACAACAACCTTGCTAGTTTGCAACGCGATCATTTTGCAGATTATGAATCTGCAAAATCAAATTATGACAAAGCACTTAAAATCTATAAAAAAATACCGAAAGCCAACTCTGAAATTCAAAACAATTTGGCTTCCACATACGCTAACTTTGCTCGGTTGCTAAATATACAAAAAGAATATGATTCAGCAGAATTGAATATTAAATCAGCTATAGCTATTCGTCAACGCCTATCTAATTTAAACCCTCGTTTTTTGGTTGATTTTTTAGGTAGCAAAGTCATTCTTGCAAGTATATATAAATCTCGCGGAAACCCAAGCTCTATCAGGAAAACTATGGAAATATTGTTTGAAATAAAACCATTGGCAGAAAAATATCTTTCCGATAATCCAAGCGACAAACGGATACAGGGCATAATTAACAATATTAACAATCTTTTAGACAAAGGAAAAAAAGGCTGCATAATCCTCTTAGTCGCTGCAATTATTCTCGCTGCAATCCTTTGGTATGTATTGCGTTCTTGACACATCGATATTGCATCCAAATTGAAAGAAACAGATTCTAAATATCTGATTGATTGGCTAAATTGCAGACATTCATTGGCAGATATCAAATACAACAACGGCAAAGACCTCGACAAGGTGAAAAACACCCTCTTGGAAATCCAACCCATTGCACAGCAATGTCTGAAAGACAATCCTGATGATGAATGGACAAAGGCCCTCAACGATGAAATCTCCGCCCATCTCTCAAAAATAGAATAATATTCCTCTTGTCTAGCTAATTCTTGGGGAGGGGATTAGCGGGCAGAATAGTTTTTTTCGTTCTAAGCAAAAAAATCAAAACTTTTGTTGACGCCGTGCGTATAGTTTTTTTAATTTTGCGGTTAGAAAAAATTAAACAAAATTAAGTAAAATCATTATAATAATGGAAAAGAGTAAGTTAATAAAACTCGCAATTGCATTGGGTATACCAATGATAATAGCGCTTATGCCCGCCACGGTTTTCCCGTTTGATATTTCGGTGGTGGAACAGCGCATTGTGGCAATATTCGCATTTGCCGCGTTGATGTGGATTCTGGAACCTATTCCCATTTGGACCACATCGGTAAGTATCATAGTGTTAATGTTGCTCACAACGTCTACAAGTATGTTTAAGCCGCTCTGCTATGTGCTTACTCCCGACGGGAAAATTCCTACCGAAGTAGATCCCGCTTTTGGCAAAATTATTCCTTACAAAGATATTATGGCAACATTTGCCGACCCTATCATTATGCTCTTTATGGGTGGATTTGTGTTGGCAATTATTGCAAGCAAATATAAATTAGACGCTGGTATTGCCAAGGCAATTCTCAAACCCTTTGGCACAAAGTCGCCGATGGTACTTTTGGGCTTTATCGTGGTAACAGCCATCTGCTCAATGTTTATGTCAAACACCGCCACCGCCGCTATGATGCTCACCATCCTTTCGCCGGTGTTGGCAACTCTCCCCACTTCGGGCAAAGGACGTATTGCATTGGCACTCTCTATCCCCGTGGCAGCCAACGTGGGCGGTATCGGTACTCCCATCGGAACACCTCCCAACGCTGTGGCTATGAAATTCTTAAACGATCCTGAGGGTCTCAACCTCCAAATCTCTTTTGGCGAATGGATGCTCTATATGGTTCCGCTCGCGTTGATTATCCTCTTTATTGCGTGGATTATCTTGCAAAAGATGTTTCCATTTACTCAAAAAACCATCGAGATACACATCGAAGACGGTTTCCAACTCAAAGATACCAAATCGTGGATTGTGCTTATCACCTTTATAGTAACCATCCTTCTCTGGGTAACCGAAAAACTCACAGGTATCAACTCTAACGTTGTGGCATTGATACCGTTAGGCGTGTTTGCAGTAACAGGCATTTTCTCAAAAGACGACCTCAAAAAAATCGACTGGGATGTACTTTGGCTCGTTGCCGGCGGCTTTGCAATCGGAGTTGGTCTCGAAAAAACTGGTCTCGCCGAACACCTTGTACAAGCCATTCCGTTTGGCAGTTGGCCCACAATGCTCATCATCATCGGTAGCGGACTTCTCTGCTGCGTAATGAGTACATTTATGAGCAACTCTGCCACCGCTGCACTTTTGATTCCTATCCTCTTGGCAGTTGGCAAAAGCATTATGCCTCAACTCGAACCCTACGGCGGCATTTCTACACTCCTTATCGGACTTGCTCTCAGCGCATCGTTTGCAATGGCACTGCCGATCAGCACACCTCCCAACGCATTAGCATACGCCAAAGGCTTTATCAAACAAAAAGATATGGCTTTGGTAGGAATTGTGGTAGGTGTAATCGCCCTCGCCCTTGCCTACGTAGAATTAATATTATTCAAAGGCTTGTAGATTTTAAACCACACTTTTATATAATAGACGCGGCGAAGATTTTTTCGCCGCGTTTTTTTTATAGTTGAAAGAATTATTACCCGGCGGAATTTGAGAAAAAACTTCAAATTCCGCCCGATAATAATTTATTAGGCGGCGGAATTTGAGAAAAATCTTTAAATTCCGCCGGGTAATATTGCATTATTGTAATAAATGATGTATATTTGCAGTCGAACGAAAATGTTATAGGTATGAAAGTTATAGGTCGCAAACATGAAATCAGGCAGTTGGAGGAGTACCAACAATCGCAACGTCCGGAGTTTATAGCCTTATATGGTAGACGTAGGGTTGGAAAAACTTTTTTGATTGACACCTTTTTTAAAAACAAGTTCACCTTTAATATTAGTGGTGTTATCGATGGCAAACGTTCGGAACAGATGGCGGTGTTTGTTCAAGGATTACGTTCGTTGGGTTACCACGGAGAAATGCCCAAAACTTGGTTAGACGCATTTTATTTATTAAGCCAACAACTTGAACCATTATTGGTACAAAACCAACGATGCATTATTTTTATCGACGAACTTCCGTGCTTCGACACACCAAAATCAGGTTTTATCCGTGCATTGGGACATTTTTGGAACTCTTGGGCAGTTAAACACGACCAAATAATGCTCATAGTTTGCGGCAGCGCAACATCGTGGATGATAAACAACATAATCGACAATCACGGCGGATTGCACAATCGCATTACTCACGAAATGCACATAAGCCCATTTACCCTATACGAAACCGAACAATTTCTATTAGAGAAAAATGTGGTTTTAGACCGTCTTGCCATTATGCAACTATATATGGCACTTGGTGGTATACCTTATTATTTAGATATGATAAATGCAGGCGAAAGTGCCTCAACAGCCATCGACAGAATTTTCTTTTCGTCAAATAATACAATGGGCGACGAATATCAACGGCTTTTTGCATCACTGTTTCGCGACCCGGCGCCATACTTGCAAATTATCGACATTCTGTCAAAATGCCGTCAAGGTGTAACACGCGACCAAATAATAGAAGCATTAGGAAAACACGACAACGGACATATTTCAGAATACCTTACCAACCTTATCAAATGCGATTTTGTACGATACTATTTCGTTAAAACCACCAAGGTAAAAAAAACAGACGGTTTTTACCAACTTACCGATTTTTTTGTAATATTTCACAATACGTTTCTTCACAAACCTGTCAACGACCAACACTTTTGGAGCAATATGCAATCATCGTCGTTACAAAATATATGGTTCGGACTTGCGTTTGAACGTATTTGCATGGCACACATCGAACAAATAAAACACGCACTCGGTATCGACCGCATTGGCACTCAATATTATTCGTGGCGCAGCAAACAATCGGTGCAAGGTGCTCAAATCGACCTTATTATTGAACGTGCCGACCGCATAATCAACCTTTGCGAAATTAAATACAGTGCCAACGAATACCGTCTTAGCAAAGATGAAGACATAAAAATGCGCAATCGACAATCGGATTTCACCGACGAAACAGGCACTCGATTTGCCATTCACCCCGTATTTATTACCACTTACGGACTAAGAAAAAGTGAATATTCAGGCGGAATTGTGGCAGAAATAACTATGGATGATTTGTTTAAGGATTTGTAGAACCTTCCCCGCTCCTCAATTTCCCCGGTGTAACGCCCAAATGCAGCCTTACATATTTGCCAAAAAACGAGGGACTGGCAAAATTTAATACATCACATATTTGTTTGATACTGAGGTCGGTGTCGCGGAGATAGTAGCGGATGTTTTCTATCGTCTGACCCGTTATCCATTCGAGAGGGGTTTTGCCAGAATGTTTTTTGCAAATAATTGTGAGGTATTTGGGCGTAATGCACAATTGTTTAGCGTAATACTGCACACTGCGATTGCGCACATCGCCCGAATGTAATAGGTTGAGAAAGCGTTGAAAATATACCGACGGTGACGAACGCATTTTTACCGAAGGGTCACTAACATTCTTGTTGATAGAGGCCTTCATTGCCCCACATAATGCCAACATTGCCGCACGCAGTAGCGATTGAATTACTTCGTTGCTATAATAAATATGATTGGGACCGCACTCCATTACAAGTTTTAGCATAGAATAAAAATGGTCGTAAAAGAGTATGGCGTCATCATCGAGAGTTAAAATATTGTTGCGGTGAATGTACATAGTCTCGTTCCAAACGCTGATTTTTTCGTGGAGAAAACTCTGCAACATTCTATCAGAAAAGAACATAGCCTTCAACTTAAAGTCGGGACTAAGCATAAGGTCGGTGATAATGGCATTTTTGGGAACAACCGCCACTTGGTTTTTATTTAGTTCCATCTTGTTGGAGTTCATCATTGCCGTAACACGTCCCGAAGTGCACACAGCAATACCATTGAGCGAAATATGCGCCGAGCCAAATTCGGCAAACTGCTGCACATCGTCTACAACAACAATATCGTTGTCGCTGTAACTTACTTTTATACAGTCGTTATCGGTAAGGCTTTGGAGGGTTACTTCTTCTTGGTGCATTTTGTAATAATATTTGGCAACAAAAGTAACACAAAATCTCCCATATAGCACATTTTTATCGAAAAATCGAAAATAATATATGTGCAAAAACACCATATCTTTGCAGTGTAATAATAAAACTGAAATGAAAAGGATATATTTGCTATTGTCGGCGGTGACGATAATGGGTTGCGGCTCAAACGAGCAGGTTCGCGAAAAATTACCCACAAGGGTTGCCACCGAAACCGTTGAAGTTACCCAAAACGCATCGCAGCGCGTATACACCGGCATTGTAGAAGAAAACCAAGCCGTGTCGGTAAGTTTTACAAATATGGGCGTGGTTAAAACCGTTGCTGTAAATGAAGGTCAGCAAGTAACCAAAGGTCAACTAATTGCGCAAATCGACGACACTCAGGCGCAAAATCTTTTGGCAGCATCCAAGGCAGCCGCTGCACAAGCCGACGACGCTCTTGAACGTTACAAAATGCTTCACGACAAAGGTTCAATGGCAGAAGTGCAATGGGTAGAGGTAGTTAGCAAAACCGCTCAGGCTAAATCGCAATTAGAAGCCGCTCAAAAAAATCTTCAAGACACACGTCTTACAGCACCGTCGTCGGGCATTATTGGCAAAAAGTTTATTGGCGCAGGCGAAACAGCACTGCCGTCGCAACCCGTGGTGACAATTTTAGACATCAACACCGTTAAAATCAAAGTATCTGTTCCCGAAAAGGAAATTTCCAACATTGCCCCCGACACCAAAACCGACATCAAAGTGGATGCGGCGGGAGTAAGCGCAAAGGGCGGCAAAATCGAAAAAGGAATACTTGCCGACGCTCTTACACACACCTACGATGTAAGAATCAACGTTGCCAACTCTAACCATAAACTTCTGCCCGGAATGGCTGCCGAGGTAAACTTTTTACTCAGCACTCAAAATAACACAACCGAAAGCGTTATCACATTGCCCGTTACCGCCGTTCAAAAAAGATTCGACGGAACATTCTTTGTGTGGCGTGTGCTCGGCAACGGCACAGTAGAACGCGCACAAGTATCCACCGGCTCGCTCATCGGCAACAGAATTGTGGTGGCAAGCGGCGTAAACAACGGCGACATCATTGTTACAGAGGGTTATCAAAAACTTAGCGAAGGCACAAAAGTAGTTTATTAATTATGGAAAACAAGATGAATTGGCTCAAATGGCCGTTGCAGCATTACTCAATTTCGCTTTTGATAGTGGCAATATTGTTTGCGGCGGGCATTTACGGAATGTATGTAATGCCCAAAGACGAGTTTCCGCACGTGGTGATACGTCAGGGAGTGGTGGTGGCTGTTATGCCCGGAGCCACAAGCGAGGAGATTGAGCAGCAAGTAACCAAACCTTTGGAACGCTATCTGTTTACTTTTTCGGAAGTTAACCGCAACAAAACCACCTCCACATCGCAAAACGGAATGGCAATTGTGATGGTGAGGCTCAACGACAATGTCAACAACAAAGACGAGGTGTGGAGCAAAATAAAGCACGGTGTCAACAATTTTAAACCCTCATTGCCCTCGGGAGTGCTGGCTGTGATTGTCAACGACGATTTTGGCAACACTTCCGCACTGCTGATAGCCGTTGAAAGTGCCGACCGTAGTTACAGAGAATTAAAGGGTTACGCCGATATTCTTTCCGACCGTCTGCGCCGTATTCCGTCGGTGGCAAACGTAAAACTATTTGGCGAGCAAAAAGAGCGAATCTCTATTTATATCGACCGTCGGCGTTTGGAGGCTTATGGCATTGGACAGCAGTTTTTGCTAACGCAGTTGCAGAGCCAAGGCTTAGCCACAATGAGCGGTTCTATCAACAACGACAATCTTCAAGTGCCTCTGCACGTGGCATCTACCAACAACACCGAAGCCGAAATCGCCAACCAAATTATATTTAGCGACCCCTCCACAGGTAAGACCGTCCGCGTGGGCGACATTGCCGATGTGCGCCGCGAATATCCTCCCAACGAGCCGTGCATTGAGCAAGACGGGCACCCCTGCGTGCTTCTATCTATGGAAATGACGCCCGGCAACAATGTTGTGCAATATGGCGAGGAGGTGGAGCAGGTGCTCAACGATTTTTATATCAACGATTTACCTGGCGATGTTACCATCACTCGCATTGCCGACAAGCCCAAAGTGGTGGCTATGAGCGTAAGTTCGTTTTTGCGCGACCTCTTGATTTCTATGGCGGTAATTATTTTGGTAATGATGGTGCTGTTTCCGTTGCGTTCTGCTGTGGTGGCTGCGGTAACAATTCCGCTAAGCACCTTTGTATCAGTGGCTATAATGTATTTGGCAGGCATAGAGTTAAACATCGTTACCCTTGCCGCGCTTATTGTAGTTTTAGGTATGATTGTAGACAACTCTATCGTAATGATTGATGGATACTTAGAGTATGTGGGCAAAGGTTTAGAACCACGTTGCGCCGCACTTGCCGCCGCCGAACAGTATTTTATGCCAATGATGCTTGCAACTATCTGTATATGTGCAATTTTCTTCCCGTTTTTGATAACGATGAAAGGCACGTTTCACGATGCGCTCAAAGATTTTCCTATGACCATTACCATCAACCTGATGGTGTCGCTGTTTCTTGCCGTTACGGTGATTCCGTTTCTCGAAGTTAAGATTATCAAGCCCGAAAAGGTGAAAACCGGTGGCAACATAATCACCAAAACCGTTCAGCGGGTATACGACCGAGTGCTGGCATATACTTTCAAAAAACCTTGGTTTACAATAATTTGCGGCATTGGCATAATTCTTCTTTCATCACTGATTGCGCCAAACCTCAAAGTGCGTCTTTTCCCCTTTGCCGACCGCGACCAATTTGCCATTGAGATTTTCCTGCCCGAAGACAAGGCATAGCACAGGCTCGCGAAATAGCCGATTCGGTGCGACACGTAATTGAAAACGACGAGCGAATCACAAGCATAACATCGTTTATAGGGTGTTCGTCGCCACGATTTATGGACGCCTACGCACCGCAGATGGCAGGTAAAAACTTTGCGCAAATGATTGTTAACTGCACCGACGACAAGGCCGCGTTAGAAATTCTCAACCAATATCAAACGCAACTTTCGGAGGCGTTTCCGATGGCATACGTAAAATTCAAACGTCTTGACTATTTGGAAGTTGACGAATTAGAATACCGTTTTTACAGCGAAGATATTGATTCGCTGCGTCTTGCTGCCGAACGTCTCCAAGACCGTATGCGAGAGATTGCTGAGGTAGAATGGGTTCACAGCGATTTTTACGAGCCGTTTCCCCTAATAGATATCAAAAACAACCCCGTAGCCACAGCACAGGCTGGTTTTACACGCTCGTCTACCGCACTTGCCATTGCCGCCGCCACAGGCGAAATCAACGCTGGAAGCATTTGGGAAGGCGACTACGAACTTGGCATCACCATTTTAGACAAAACTCCGCTTTCGTTTGCCGACATCGAAAACATTGGCATTGCATCGCCTCAGACATTGATTTCAGGTCAGGCAGGTAAAAACAGCACTATTCCGCTTCGCCAAATTGCTGATGTTAAGCCACTTTGGAGTCAAGGTCGCATAATGCACCGAGGAGGCGAACGCTGCATAACGGTAAAAGGTCAGTTTGCCGCGGGTTCGTTTACATCGCCCATCGAAAAACACATCGACAACATAATGAAAAACGAAATTGCCCTGCCTCAGGGTGTCCGCTGCGAAACCGGCGGCGAACTCGAATATGGCGACGAGGCACTTCCGCAAATTTATGGTGGCATCGCTATCGCCTTAGTGATAGTGTTTTTCTTCCTGTTATTTAACTTTAAGCGTTATGGCATCACCACAATATGTATGGCGGCATTGTCGCTGATGTTGCCGGGTGCGTTGGTAGGTTTGGGCTTGATGGACAGGACGTTAGGTTTAACCTCAATTTTCGGACTCATTACCCTTATGGGAATGATAATGCGCAACGAAATCCTCATTTTTGAACACGCCGACAACATAGCCTCGCACGGAGCAAGCATACGCAGTGCCGCTTTCGACGCAGGCAAACGGCGAATGGTACCGATATTTCTCACCACAGCCACCACAGCGGTAGGCGTAGTGCCGATGATAATAGCGCAATCGTCGTTTTGGATGCCCGTAGGCGTCACCATCTTTGCCGGCGGCATCGGCTCACTGATAATGGCTGTAACAATGCTGCCTGTGGTGTATTGGAAGGTGAATTCTAAGGGAGGGAATTAAATCTGAGGCTCTATCAACCGTAAATCAAGTTCAGCGATTTTGTTGAATCCCTTGTCGGCAGTAATGAGCGGCACACCTAATTCAATTGCAGTGGCGGCTACAATTGCATCGGGAAGTTTTGTTCCATAAGAGCGACGAAGGCTTATCGCACGTTCTTTTATATCATTACTGAGTGAGAAATTTTTGCATTTGGCTATAAGTCTCCGTGTAAGATTCTCCTCATCCTTAGTAATGGACTTAAATGAAAGCAGTTCCATTTCTGTTATAATAGAGATTCCGAAAGAAAACTTCAAAAAAGGTTTTATACACGGATTTTTCTTCATCACATAGAGAAGAGCATTAGTATCCGCTATAAAGTCAATTCCATTCATTTCGCATACGTTTTTGAATTTCTAACGGATCACCATCAAAATCCATACAGCCGTAAAACTCTTCTAAGCCAGCAGAAGATGGTTGTTTTTCCTGCGGTTCTATGCGGGTACTGCGGTAAAGCACAAAATCCACAAAGTCGTATATTTCGCCCAAATACTGCGTGGGTACTGATTTTATACGTTGAAACAGGGGTTCGTATCCTGATTTTTCGTGTATTTGTGTAGGTGCTATCATAGTTTAAATATTCATTGGTTTTATTTTGCGAATATAACACTTTATTATTGTATAACCAAATTTTTGTTAGATAGTTTTTTACCCCAAATCGCACATTTTTATCGAAAAATAGGCAATAGAATATGTTCCAAATCTCCATATTTTTGCGGTGTATAATAAACCCATTATGAAACACCATTTTATATCCGCATTAATACTATCTACTATATTGCAGGTCAATAATATAGCCGCACAAAATTCGTACACGTTAGAGCAACTTTGCGATTCGGCAATAAGCCACAACGCTCAAATGTCGTCGGCACGGTACAATGTGGAGGCGGCTCGTCAACAGCGCAAGGAGGCTTTTACTAAATATTTTCCCTCGGTAAGCGCTGTGGGCGTATGGTTCAACGCCAACAAAGCAATGGCAGAAACGCAAATCAACGCCTCAGACTATATTCCACAAGAACTTGGCGCCACATTGCAACAGAGTTTTCCGCCCGAAGCACTCGCGGCACTTGGCAATCCTATCACCATCGCTATGATGAAAGATGGCGTTATTGGCGCGGTAACGGCTGTGCAACCTATTTTTACCGGCGGACAAATTTATAACGGAAACCGTCTTGCCAGAGTGGGCGAAGATGTTAGTCAATTGCAACTAAAACTATCTGAAAACGAGATTATTAAAACCACATCAGAATATTTTTGGCAAACGGTAAGTCTGCAAGAAAAACTCAAAACCGTCAACGCTGTGGATTCACTGCTCCAAGTAATTTATGGCGATGTAGAAACGGCTGTGCAGGCGGGTGTGGCTGTGCGCAACGACCTTTTGCAAGTGCAACTCCGCCTCAACGATATTGAATTGCAGCGTGTAAAAATCAACAATGGCATTTCGCTAATGAAACTAATCTTGCAGCAATACTGCTCTCTCAGCGACACCATTTTTACATTGCAATACACCACCGACCAAATAGCGCAAGGCGAATCGTCCACCGACCCAAACCAAGCGGTAGAATCCACTGCCGAATACCAATTACTTCAAAAAGGTGTGGAAGCCGCCGAACTGCAAAAAAAGATGGCTGTGGGTAAAAACCTGCCGTCGGTGGCTGTGGGCGCAGGTTACACATATCACAACCTTTTAGACAACGACCACAGTTTTGGAATGTTGTTCGCCACGGTTAACGTACCTATTTCAGATTGGTGGGGAGGTTCGCACGCTGCCAAACGTGCCGACATTGAGCGCGAAAAAGCCCAAGACCAACTCACCTCCAACGCCGAAATGCTAAAAATACGCATCCACAAAGCCCGTTACGGCGTAAGCGAATCGCAACAGCAACTTGCCATTGCCCAAAAAAGCATCGACCAAGCCTCCGAAAATCTCCGCCTTATTAGCGACCGTTACGCCGCCGGCACTGCCAAAATGAGCGACCTTCTCGAAGCCCAACTTCTATATCAGCAATCTCACGACGCCTTCACCGACGCCTACTCGCACCTAAAACTCAGTGAAACAGAGTTAAAAATTGCCGAAGGGGAATAGGATTTTTATTCTTATAATCTTAAATTACGCTTAAACTAAACAACACACTTTAAACTTACATTTGCCGTCGGAAATAAAATCCGACACAACAGATGAAAGTACTCCTAATATCAACATCCGACCGCAAAGGTGGCGCAGCAATTGCCTGCCTGAGGTTGTTCAACGCTCTCAAAAAAAACGGCACGGATGTAAAAATGCTTGTAAGAGAGAAACTTACAAACACAGAGGGAGTATATACTGTTAATACTAATATATTAAAAAAGATTGTAAACAAAGCCGCATACCTTGCCGAGCGTATTCAGGTGGCTATTGCGGTAAAACTCCGCCGGAAAAACCTTTTCCGTGCCGACACAGGTAGTTTTGGTGTAATGGGCATTGCCGACCATCCGCTTGTAAAGGAAGCCGACGTTATCAATATTCATTGGACAAGCCAAGGGATGCTCTCGATTTCGGCTATCAAAAAATTGATGCTTCAAGGCAAACGAATAGTGTTTACAATGCACGATATGCACTATTTTACAGGTATTTGTCATTACGCCAACACGTGCGAAAACTATATCAAAGAGTGCGGCAACTGTCAATATCTCGGCGGAGGACGCAACAACGACCTTTCGCACAAGATTTTTGCCGCCAAAAATAGTCTTCCGGGACGTAACACCATTAAATTTGTGGCGTGCAGCAATTGGCTCGCCGACGTTGCCAAAAAATCGGGTATGATGCACGGGTGCGAAATTTTACACGCTCCTAATCCCATCGACACCGAAGTTTTCCGCCCTATGGATAAGGAAGACGCTAAAAAACGTTTTGGTATATCGCCCGACAAAAAGGTGATTTTATGCGGAGCCGACAATTATAGCGACGACCGCAAGGGTTACAAATACCTTATTAAAGCATTACAGCATATACACAGTCAAAACCCGCAATACGACAAAAAGATAACGCTGCTAATTTTTGGCAAAGGCGACATCCGTCCGTTTAAAAAACTGCCTTACGAAATTGTTCAGGCGGGATACATAAAAACCGACACCGACCTTGCCGCGCTATATTCGGCAGGAGATGTATACGTAAGTCCATCATTAGAAGACAACCTGCCCAACACCATTATGGAATCGCTTGCTTGCAGCACACCTTGCGCCGCGTTTGCCATTGGCGGAATACCCGAAATGATTGAAAACGGCGTAAACGGCCGACTTGCAAAACCCAAAGACCACGAAAGCCTTGCCGATGCCGTTATAAAAATACTATTTGACTACGATTCTATCAAATTGTCGCAAAATGCACGATGCAAGGTAGAAACCGAATTTTCGGAGCCCATCATCGCTATGCGCTACAATACTATTTACAGAGAGTTTTAATCTACAAAAGTGTTTTCTTCGTCGTTGCCGCTCTTGGTTTCGTTGCCGATAGCATCGAACTGAATATTGTTTCTATTACCCTGAGGCACAGCACCGCCTTGATACGATGCGTTTTTGTATTTTTCGATCCAGGCAGGGTCTTCCATATCGCGCAGAAGCATAAATGCCATCAAACCGTAGCAATAATCGCTGATTTTAAAAATGCCGTATTTTTTTAGGATAGCCATCTGCGCCTCGGATGGCAAAACGGGAACAGAATCGTTGGTGCTCCATCCCTGTTCGGGCTTGTCTTGCGTGGCGTAGGGGTATTCGGTGTAACGAAGTTTCCAAAGGTCGCCCACGATGCCGGGATTTTTGATACCGAAATTGGCAAAATAGTCGGCTCCCTTAGAGTTGGCAGCGCTTCGTTCGCGACCTGCGGCACGGTTTACAAATCCGTCCATAGTAAGATATGTGTATTTGAGAGTGCCGTCGGGATTGATATGAATCTCTACAAAACGCTCCAATAGATTGCTACCTGGCAAAAGGCAGAAACCAAGGAAATCGGTATCTTGATCGTCGGCATTTTCGCCAAAAGAGAGATACTCTTCGTAATCCTGCGCATTAATGCACAGAGCCGAAAGCATAAAAACAAACGCTAATGCAAATTTTCTCATATTAATAAGGTGTTTATATCTTAACGCCAACAACGGCAAAAAATTACAAAAAAAGAGAGAAAACTTCGAGTGTCGACGAAATTTTCTCTCGTAAAGGTTATATAGCAAGTTATATTCAGGAACATCTTACACAGCCTCGCGGAGCATATCGCAATACGAGAACGGAATTACATCGCGCTGCTTAATACCCATTAGGCTAAGGTAGAATTTGCAGGTTTGGAGTGTAGACGAATAGTTTTCGTCGTCGCTTTCAGCCTCAATTTCCACAAAATTGCCGAGACCTTCCACTTGGTCGATATTGATTTTTACGTTGTCGATAATATAGATTTCGCGGCGTTTGGTAACCACTTTGTCTAATCCGCAGGTTTTAATCAAGAGGTCTTTCATAAGGCTGTTCGACACATGGCGGTAAAGTTTTCCGGTGGTAGTCTCCTCGGTATACTTAAATATCGTAACGGTGTTGCCACTTTCGCGGAGTTTGAGAATATGGCTATTGTCTTTGAGGTACGAATCGGTTTCGTTGTTGCAGCCCTGATACTTGGCGTTAACGGTTTCAAGTATTTCTTTAATACGCTCGGGGTTTTGGCAGCGTGCTTTGATTTCGATGGTGTAAGGTGTCATAGCTGTTTAATGTTTTAGTTAATTTTGGTATATCATCATCTAAAAGACACACAAAAGCAGAGATACCCTAACCATCAATAGCATAAAAAAATGTTAATTATCTCATTTTTCCTTGTAACAATACGTCCACGACCATCCGTTTAAGTTGGTAACGCTCTCTTTTGGTTTGGCGTTGCCCAAAAGATAGAGTCCACATTCGGGACAAGCACTCTCAAAGCCGGTAAGAAACTTTCCACACGCGGGACACACATTTTGCCGTGTTATACTAACGCTTGAAGTAGACGGTGCATCTGGCATTGGTTCATTAACTTTAATAACAGATTCCAACACAGAAGAAATGAAGTTTTTTACCGCAAAAAAGTTAGCCCCATAGAGGAGAAAAAAAGTTACCGTTCCCCAAAATATATAGGTACTAAGATGCCCTTTGAACAAAAACATACCCACAAGCAATGCTGTTAGCAGAATAATAATAAAATTTGTGTTAGAAAATCGAAAATCCACACTCGTCTCACCTATCTCAAATGTAAGG
Organism: Bacteroidales bacterium; assembly: GCA_017394445.1. GTDB lineage: Bacteria > Bacteroidota > Bacteroidia > Bacteroidales > UBA3824 > UBA3824. The sequence goes on from JAFPYT010000296.1 coordinate 20,183, forward strand.
TCGTAGCGGTAACGGAAAAAACTATTTCGCACAACTGCCTTATAGACATTGTTTTCAAATGAATTACTGACAACAGGGAGTTTATTATTAACAGCATTAACAAACTCCTCGGCATCAAAAACATCTCTATCAGGTATTTTTACCTGCCCCGATGGCGAAAACAATGTGTCGAAAAGGTTGGGCATTAGAATACTTGTGTTAAATGGTCGTGGTATTCTTTAAGAGTTTTAAGGTCGATATGTGGCCATAAATTTGGATTTTTCAATATCTTAAAATGATTATCATCACTTACAACATAACGAGCGTTGGCAGAAATAGCACAATCCACAAATTTATTATCATCAGGGTCTGGTAATAGCAACCATTTATAATGAGGTTCAATAAACTGAGTATTAGGTCGCAATTTAATAGCGTTAACAATATTTTCGGCTACACCCCTTGATGTAAAAATAGCAAGGATTTCGGTATATTCTAAAAGGATTTCGGAACTAACACACAATACTATATCATCCGACATAATTTTTTCCCAAACGATATGGTCGGGGGATTTTAAAGAAATGATTTGCAGTAGGCAGTTAGTGTCTAATACTATTTTCTCCACATCAACGAACGTTTGAAAGACGTGTATGCATTCCTTTTATTGTTTCAGGCGAAGGAAATTTGCCTTGCGATTCAAGTTGGTTGATTTTACGTTGAGCAATGTCGGCACAGAAATTCGATAGTAGTTTTTTAAGTTCGTTTACCTCAGCATTAGTCATCTGCATCGACAATAGGTCTAACAAGGCAAGTTGAGCATCGTTAAATTGTGTTCTTTCCATAGTGTGATGTTTTTATATTACAATGCAAATATAAAGATATTGCTATTATTTTGCAACTCTTTATGATAAAAAACAAATAATAGATTTCGTTTTTCCATTATATATGCCCCTCAAAAAACTAATGACAGTAATTTTTCAAAAAAAAATCTCCACGACCCTCAATTTTTATTTGGCTTATTGCGCAAATATCTATACCTTTACCTTTTAAAAAAGCGAAACCCGTATGTCAACATTAGACGAAATAAAAGCACCGATAGCGGAAGAGTTGGAAAAGTTCAAGCCCTATTTTGAACAGCAGATGAAGTCCGACAGCCGCAAACTAAACCTTGTGGTACGTTATGCGCTAAAAACCAAGGGCAAACAAATGCGCCCCATTATCGTGTTTTTATGCGCCAAAATGCTCGGCACTGTCAACGAAAAAACATTAACCGCCGCCGCCCTCATCGAGCTTTTGCACACCGCCACTCTTGTGCACGATGATGTGGTAGACGAAAGTTTCTACCGCCGAGGACTTTTTTCGATTTTTGCGCTTTACAAGGCCAAGATTGCTGTGCTCTTGGGCGATTTCTTTTTGGCAAAGGGTCTGTTGATGAGCCTTCAAAACGATGACTTTAACCTTTTAAAAACCGTTTCGGAGGCAGTTAAAGAGATGTCGGAAGGCGAATTAGACCAAATTGATCACGCCCGCCGTATGGACATCACCGAAGAATCGTACTATGAGGTTATCCGCAAAAAAACCGCCACTCTTATAGCCGCCTGCGCTGCCACAGGAGCACAATCGATTGGTGCAAATCCTCAAACCGTGGAGACAATGAAGCAGTTTGGCACAAAAATAGGTCTCGCTTTTCAAATCAAAGACGACCTTTTCGACTATCAAAAAACCGGTGCAATTGGCAAACCAAAATACAACGACATTCAAGAACGAAAACTTACCCTCCCCGTTATCTACGCCCTTAAAACCGACAAAGACGGTGAAAGCCGCTCTATAAAAAAGATTTTCCGCAAAAAAAGAAAATCCAAAGACGACATAGCCAAAATTGTAGATTTTGTAATCAAAAACGGCGGTGTGGAATACTCTGTAAAAAAAATGCAGCAGTTGAAAGACGAGGCTGTGGCAATGCTCGCTCCACTACCCGACAACGAATCTAAAAATTCGCTCATAAAACTTTCAGATTATATCATAAACCGAAATAAATAAAACCCTATGAAAATCAAATCTTTAATAGCAACACTGATGATAGCCGCTATATTTGTGGCAGGATGCAAAGGCGTTAGTCAATTGGCATCGTTTGTAAAATGCGATTTCGACTTTATCAACGTTAACAATGTAAAAGTGGCGGATATCAACTTTTCGCAAAAAAAGAAGTATTCTGACTTCTCGATTATCGACGCCGCAAAATTGGTTAAGGCATTCACCAACAAGAAATTCGACCTCAACCTTACTGTCAACGTAAAAGCCAAAAACCCAAACCAACGCACGGCTGCTATCGGCGGATTCGACTACATTCTTTGGATCGACGATGTAAAAACCATCGCAGGCACTATGAATCAGCCGTTTGAAATAGAACCAGGACAGTCGATTACAATGCCCATGGAGTTTACTATCGACCTTTTGGAAGTGCTCAAAGGCGAATCGCGCGACAAGATTTTGAGTTTTGGCTGTGGACTTGCCACCAACAATGCCGACGCTTCGCGTGTAAAACTATCCTTAAAGCCTTACTTTAAAAACGGCACGCAAATATCTAAGTTTCCGACATATATAACCATTGGTGGCGACAAAATTATGCCGTCGAACTATTAAAACTCACAATATGGCAAGGCACACTTTTATAATAATAGCGATGATATTGGCATCGGCATCGGCTATGGGTCAAATAGAACTCACCGCCGAAGACTTTGCCAACGAGGGCGACGGTTATATCTACGCCGTTAAGGTGTTTCAACCCGACGAAGAACTGTTTATCAGCGATTTAGAATCAAAAAAGTGGAACCTTGCCGACATTGAACCCAATACTTTCGACACTCTTAGAATCTACAAAAAAGAACGCAGCCGCTACGGAAAACTTTTTCCTAATGCTCAATTAGTTAAGTTTCACAGCCGCCGCGATATGGAATTTATCACCAAAGACTCCAACGCTGTGCGTATGCAGGGCATTATCAACGATTATCTCGGGCTAAAAGCCGCAGTGGTGCTTATTTTTCCACAAGACCTCGACGTATACAAGTTTCCCATAAAGCAAGGTGCGTTTTTAAAAGACAGCCTTAGCAAAAAATTTATTTCGAGTTACGGACTTGCGCAGTTTGCCGACAGTGTGCGTATCGACTTGGATATGAGTCACACTTCGTATTTCGACACCGTTATGGAAGTGCGCACACCCACCGACAAGTATTTTGCCCTGCGCGAAAAAAACACCGTTACCAAAAACATCATCGCCTACAAAAACAGCCACCTTATGGGATGGCGTCCCGCTCCCGAATACAGCGTAAAAGACCGCACAATATTCTACCGATGGTTTGTAAAGGGCGTTGGCGCTCCCGTGGTAGAAATAGAAACCGACCGAAAGGGCAAAATCAGGCTTATCCGTTACCAATACCGCGAGCCTATGCAAGTAACCATCGAAAAAGAAGATGTTAAATGCAAAGGCGAGGCAACTGGCACTGCCACTGCCGTTATCAAAGGCGGAACTCCCGACTACAAATACCTCTGGAGCAACGGCAAAAAGACCAAAACAATCAAAGACCTCAAAGCCGGAACTTACTCCGTAACAGTTACCGACAGCAAGGGCACAAAACTACAACAGTCTATCACAATCGACGAACCCGCCGAAAAACTATCTATAAAACTTGACGCCACTCCAATACGCTGCTACGGCGACCACGACTGCCACCTCACAGCCGATGTTCGTGGAGGCACAGAACCTTACTACGTGGTATGGAGCAACGATACCGAATCTACCGAACTCATTAACCAAGGCTATGGAATATACGGCTGCATAGTGCGCGACGCAAACCGCTGTTTTGTGTGGGATTCTATTGAGGTTACCGCTCCAAAAACACCATTCAAGATGGCTCCCAAGGTAACACACTCGCAATGCAAAGGCGAAGCTAACGGCGAAATTGCATTTGACGCAGAGGGCGGCGACAAGCCATATAAATTTGAAATTGAAGGCAAACCCGCTCAAGAAATCAATCCGGGTTTTGCGGCAGGCATTTACTCTATCAAAGCCACCGACAAAAACGGCTGCGAACTTACCCGCTCTGCCGAAGTACGCGAACCCGAAAAAATACTTGAAGCTGAAGGTACTGTAACACATGTTAACTGCCACGGTATGAGCAATGGAGCAGTAACGCTAAAAGTTTCGGGAGGTTCGCCAGGATACCACTATCAATGGAGCAACGATGCCACCACCAAAGACCTCACCGCCGCTCCAGCAGGAGTTTACAACGTGGTAATCACCGACATACACAAATGCACCATTGAGCGCACTTTTGTAATAAACCAACCTGCCGAAGGTCTCACCATAACACATACACACACCGATGTAGCATGCCGAGGAAACAACACAGGCTCAATTGCGGTAACTGCCACCGGCGGAACAGAACCTTACAACATCACATGGAGCAACAAGGCTAAAACCCTCACCCAAGAAAACCTCAAAGCCGGATTCTACACCATCAACATTTCCGACAAAAACAACTGCCTCATCACCGAAACGATAACAATATCCGAACCTGAAAGCGGTATAGATATCTTTGGCGAAACCACCGATTCGCCCTGCAAGGCTGTTGGTCTCGGCGAAATAACCACCGAAGTAAAAAATGCACAATCCCCCGTCAACTATCTTTGGCAAAACGGCGAAACATCAGCCAACCTTAAAAACCTAAAAGCAGGCACATACACTTTGAAAGTAACCGACGGCACTGGCTGTTCGGCAACAAAATCGTTTAACATATCGTCGCCCGAAAACGAACTTACTGCCACAATAGAAACCACTCCCGCCACCTGTTCCTATTCGGATAATGCTAAATGGAGTGTTCAGGCAATAGGCGGCGTACCCGGATACGAATACAAGTTTAGCGACGGCAGCGAAAATCCGCGTCAAACCGACCTAAAACCAGGTCATTACTCCGTAGCCATCACCGACCAAGCAGGCTGCACCATTAAAAAAGAGTTTGAAGTAACCGCTGCCGAACCACTAAAAATCAACGCCATAACCCACGAACCCACTCACAACAAGCCCAACGGCAGCGCAGAATTAGAAATCACTGGCGGAACCCTCCCCTACAAAATTCATTGGAACGACGGTTACGCCGAACCCAAACGCCGCCTCATGAGCACCGGCGAATACTACATCACCGTTACCGACAAAAACGGTTGCGTTGCCGAACACGAAATCATTTACGAATAAACACCTTATATAATATGAAACTTATTTTTGCCACCAACAACGCAAACAAACTACGCGAGGCTCAGCAGATTTTACCTCAATATCAAATACTTAGTCTCGAAGATGCTGGTATACACGACGAACTGTCCGAAACCCACGAAACCATTATCGAAAACTCCAAAGAAAAAGCCGAATATCTATTCAACAAATACCATATCGACTGTTTTTCCGACGACACCGGACTTGAAGTAGAGGCTCTCAACGGTGCTCCCGGAGTATACTCAGCGCGATTTGCTGGTCCTCAAAAAAACAGCGACGACAATATTGCCCTCCTATTAGAAAAACTACAAGGCGTAGAAAACCGCAAGGCACGCTTTGTAACATACGTTACGCTAATAATAAACGGCAAAGAGCATATATTTGAAGGTGAAATGCGAGGCACTATCCTACCCTACCGCTCAGGCAGCGCAGGATTTGGCTACGACCCTGTGTTCTGTCCCGAAGGTTACAACAAATCAGTTGCCGACCTAACCTCTGCCGTTAAGAACCAAATAAGCCACCGCGCCCGCTCGCTACAAAAAATGGCAGAGTTTCTAAACTCCAAATAAATTATTAAATATCAAGCATTTATAAAGATTTTAACAAAAAATCACAAAAAAAACCAAAAATAATTTTCTAAAATATCAGAAAAATCTTATTATCTTTGCAGTCAAATAAATAAGAAAGTCCTATTTTATGGAAAAGCAGAAAATACTTTTCGTTTCTCAGGAGATTTACCCATACCTTCCTGAAACCGAAATGTCGATGATTGGAAGATACCTTCCGCAGGGGATACAAGAAAAGAAACGCGAGATACGCGCCTTTATGCCCCGCTACGGCAACATCAACGAGCGCAGAAACCAACTTCACGAGGTTATCAGGCTCTCGGGTATGAACATCATAATTGACGACACCGACCACTCGTTGCTCATCAAAGTAGCATCGATACAGTCGGCTCGTATGCAGGTGTACTTTATCGACAACGAAGATTTCTTTCACCGCAAAGGAACAATCACCGACAAAGACGGCAAATTTTACCCCGACAACGACGAAAGGGCGATATTTTTTGCTCGCGGCGTGTTAGAAACCGTTAAAAAACTGCGTTGGAGTCCCGAACTTGTGCACTGCCACGGTTGGATTACATCGCTTGTGCCCTTGTACCTAAAACACGCCTTCAAAGAAGACCCGCTGTTTGCCAAAAGCAAAGTGGTATATTCGGTATACAACGACGATTACCCCGGCACTTTCCCCGAAAACTTTTACAAAAAAATAAAAGTAGACGGTGTAAACGATGAAGACCTCGAAGTGGTAAAGAATCCCACATTCGCCAATCTCTCAA
>JAFPYT010000027.1 GCA_017394445.1 Bacteroidales bacterium
AATATTGTATTTTGAACGATATGCGTTCAGTAGAGGAAGTAAACAACATTTTAGAAAGCTGGGGCCTGGAGAATATTTAAAAATGTCGCCATCATGGCGACCATAGTCACGAATAAATATGCTATAGTAATCATGCAAGCGTGAACAAATAGTAAGCAAATGAATAAAATTATGTGCGTGAGAAAAAATGGGAATTTTGCTTATTCCTGTGGTTGCTATAGCAGTCGGAATATACACTTATACAAAAGTGAAAAAGAATAGAATGGCACAGGCTATAGGTGCAACGATCATGCCCGGGTTATTCTTTGGCGCACTTGTCTGGTGTCTGATAAGTGGAAATTTCGGTATCATTTTTGTGGACATTGCGATAGTTGGCATTTTTATCTCTTGCTTATATTTTGGTTTCATACGTTTAAAATAGTTTTGAATGGTCTTATCGGTGTGCGCTTTGGGGGACGGGACCAGCGTTTTGCCGCCACCTCGATTTTGAGCCGGTCTGCTGCTGGTAGCGGATGACAGGGATGCGCTCCTGTCATAAGACTATCTCAATAGAACCTGTGCGTGCGTACGCCACCGTATTCTTGGTCTGCGTGCGGTACACGGCAGGTTCTGTTTTAAAAGGCAAAACCGTGTAGCTGTTTTAAAGCAGCAGCGGTCTGAAAACAGTCCTTCATGGCCCCCCGGTTTGTTATCCGGTTTTGTGTGCCGTGAAGGACTAATTTATAAAAAAAGGAAACCCTGACAGTGTGTTCAAAACCGCTATTAACGGCACACCATCAAGGCCCTGGACAATTATAACAAAACTACATGCCAAAGACAAGATCTTATTTGATTGAGCTATAGATTGAAATGGGGTAAGAAGTATGCAACCATTAGACATAATTGAATTCAAATTAACGCAATTTACGTTTGGACCAGACCGTGAACCAAGCAATGTGGCGGCTATATACGTTAATGGAAAAAGCTTTATTGATATTGCCGAGGAAGGTGAACTGCCAAGTGCTACAAAGAATGGAGAAGCGGGGAGGGCAGGAAATTACGTATGGACAAGAGTTTGGGAGTTGTTTGATGAGCTGACAGAAGTTCAGGACATCGATTCGGACGATTACTGTGAGCCAAGGATTTTGGATTGCGGGTGCGGCTGTTTTGGTTGCTGGCCCCTACATGTAAAAATTACAGAAACTGAAGATATTGTTACATGGTCAGGATTCTATAATCCGTTTAAAACCGATCCATGTTACAGCGATTTGTGTGATTATTCCGGCATGCGTGTTTATCATTTTGATAAAAAACAGTATCGTAATCATCATTGAAAAATGTGAATTGATAGATGAGATAGTTGGAGATATAGAAAGAGATATAGATGACTGGGCAGATTGGGCCTGCGTGCATGTTGAAAACAGAAAAGAAGTTTTGCTCGAGAAAATCAAAGAAGTTAAAGTTCTTTTAGAAACACAAGCTTCCGTTGGAAACAATAAAAAAGTCAGCAAACTTTCTGAGGCTACCATTCGCAAACTTGCCAAGTCTATTGGCGTAGCCGTGCTTTAAGTCATAATCTTCTCACCGGACGTGAACAGCGTCCGGTTTTTGTGTGTAAAAATATCCCGATTTCCAAAGCCTGCACAGGGCGCGGTTTGTAGCACTTCTGCAAGTACGGACAAATGGACATAGAAAAAATGTATAATATAAGCGGGGGGCAGGGGGGCAGCTCGTTTTGTCGCCTGAAGAACGACCACTTTTTATGAAAAATATACTATTATAGGGTTAGCAGGGAGGTGCAATGAAAAAATCAAAAACGATGATGA
>JAFPYT010000297.1 GCA_017394445.1 Bacteroidales bacterium
CAATTTTCAATTTCTTTGTGGGAGTAACAGGATTCGAACCTATGACCCTCTGCTTGTAAGGCAGATGCTCTGAACCAGCTGAGCTATACTCCCGTTATTCACGGTTTTATTTCAATTTTCAATTTCTTTGTGGGAGTAACAGGATTCGAACCTATGACCCTCTGCTTGTAAGGCAGATGCTCTGAACCAGCTGAGCTATACTCCCGTTATTTACGGTTTTTTAATTCCTAAATTGCCAACTTTCAATTTTCCATTGTCAATTTTCAATTTCCTTTGTGGGAGTAACAGGATTCGAACCTATGACCCTCTGCTTGTAAGGCAGATGCTCTGAACCAGCTGAGCTATACTCCCATTCAATGTGCGTCTTTTGTTTTTTGCGTTGCAAATGTAGAGGTTATTTTTTTATCTGCAAACTTTCTGCGCTATTTTTTTACATCTTTTTTGTATTTTTTTTTAAGTGGTTGATATTGCGATTGTAACAGACTTCATGTTTTTGTTATCACTTTTTATAACAATTTTTATTTTTGTTGTGCGTTATATCTTGGATTTATATTAATATTAAACAAGATGAAAAAACTTATAGCTATTTTAACCGTCCTCTGCCTTTTTTCGGCTTGCAGCAAGGACGAGAACGATGAAATTGACGACACTCCAACTGCCAAATCTGCCGACGATTACCGGGGGCTTATGCGCGATTTCGTTACCAAAATCAGCAAAATTGGCAAATCGGCTAAATCCGGTTTTGTGGTTATTCCTCAAAATGGTATTCAGCTTGTTACCACCACCGACGAATCTGACGGACCTCTTGCCGAACAATATCTTGCCGCTATCGATGGTCATGGTCAGGAGGATATTTTTTATGGTAATCCCGATGATAATGTGGCTTCTTCTAAGGATGATATTGAATGGCTTCGCGGTTATCTCGACCGTTCTAAAGCTAAGGGTAATGTGATTCTCTGCACCGACTATTGCAGCACCGAATCTAAGATGAAGGATTCGCGCGAAAAGAATGACGCCGCAGGTTATTTGGGCTATCAGGCTATCGAACGTAATCTCAACGTGATTCCTTCGTATAAGCCTTTCAACGAAAACGATAAGGTTATTAATAAGCTGAGCGACGCTCAAAACTTTCTTTATATTCTTCAGCTCGAGGATTTTAAATCAAAAGATGACTTTATAAGCAAGGTGTGCGCCACCAATTTCGACCTCTTGATTACCGATTTGTTTTTCTACGAAGAGGCTCCGTTTACTGCTGATGATGTTGAACGCCTTCGTCAGAAAAAGAATGGTGGCAAACGTATGGTGGTTTGCTACATGTCGATTGGCGAGGCTGAGGATTATCGTTTCTATTGGCAAAAGGGTTGGAAACGCGGCAATCCTGAGTTCCTCGACTATGAAAATCCCGAATGGAAGGGTAATTTCAAGGTTAAATATTGGAACACTTCATGGCAAGATATTATCCTAAAACAATATTTGCCCAAAATTATCGATGCAGGTTTCGACGGTGTCTACTTGGATATCATCGATGCTTTTGAATTTTACGAAGATAGAGATTAACCAATAACCCCTCAAAATACCCTATATTTTTTTCTTGATATACTGCCCTGTGTAAGATTTTTTGCACTTGGCAATCTCTTCGGGTGTGCCGGTGGCTACTATGTTGCCGCCGTTTTTGCCTCCTTCGGGGCCGAGGTCGATGATGTAGTCGGCGCACTTGATTATTTCGGGGTCGTGTTCTATTATTACCACGCTGTTGCCGCGGTTGATGAGCGCGTTGATGGCGTTTAAAAGGTTGTGTATATCGTAAAAATGCAAGCCTGTGGATGGCTCGTCAAAGATAAAGAGCGTGTGAAGGTCTTTTTTCTCTGAGAGTAAAAACTGTGCGAGTTTAAGCCTTTGGTTTTCGCCG
>JAFPYT010000298.1 GCA_017394445.1 Bacteroidales bacterium
CGTTCCTCTCTCTCGCACATGCTGCGGTAGTTGGTGAAGATGCGTTTCACTAATTTCTGGCTCTCGCCGTACCAGCAGGTCTTGGCGGCGCTGATGTCCACATGGCACACGGCGCGGCCGGTGGCGCGGGCTATCTGCATGGCCGTCTCGGTCTTTCCCGTGCCGGGCAAGCCATGGAAAAGGGCGGTGATGCCTTTGGGCAACGACATCTTGTCGAGACGCTGCTGCAGCTCGGAGAACTTGTCGTCGTCGAGGTTTTGGGTGAAAAGCTCCAGCTGCTTGGTAAGGTCGGCATCGTAAAACATCTGTTTTTCAGGTATTTTGTCAGGATAAATAAGGTTTTTGTTACGTGCTTCGGCCTCGTCGGTGAAAAGGTCGTAGTCCTCCTCCAGAAACAGCCGTTTACCCTTGTCGGTGAGCGAGAGGCTGGCTTCGGAGAACATATTGCCGGAGCTTATCTCCACCAGTCCTGCCTTTTGCAGAAGATGCTGCTGGTCTTTCAGCATCTTGCCTATGGCAAAACGCATGCGATAGTTGTCGTAGATGTCGTTCAACGTGCATTCCAAACCGCTCTCGCGGCGATGGCTTGTGAGAAAATCGTCGCAGATTTCGTAGAACAGCGTGCGGTCCTCGGATTCGGAGAACATCTTACAAACGTTTTTCACGAAAGTGAGCTCGGGGTATTCAAACTCCACCTCCGCCACTTTCTCAAAAAGAAGATGCGTGGGGGCATCCTCGGAACTGCGGCCTTCGATAAGGTCCGACACCATTTTCACGAACTTGTAACGATGGATTTCCTCGCCGCCGAGTTTGCTTTTGTCGAAAGCCTTGCCGCTCATGATAGTCTCTTTCACAATGGGATTGATGACATAATCGGGATTGTTGGAAAAATGGCGGTGATTAGTGACTTGCACAAGGTACTTGTTCTTGACAAGGTAGTCGAAATTTTCAGCCAGAACCATAAACTGCATGTTGTTAAGTTCGAAAAAACTGCACACGTCGTCGGCATCGAAATTATCCCTGTTGAAATTTTTGCTGAAAGCCGCCACAAACAAAGCCGACTGCAATGGGGTAACACCCAGATACTTCGACAGATACACGTTTTGATTAACAACCTCCATCATGGTTTTTGCGGTGAAGGGATTTTTTTTGTCATCTTCGTTGTCGACAAAACGACCATGGCGACACGCCCTTTTCTCCTGCTCCGACAGGGTGTCGGGAGCTATAGTGTTGAGTAGATAGGTTTTTGAGTCCTCCAGCTGCATGGCGAGGTAACTCACTGTCTTCAGAATGTTTTTTGTTTTTTTCATTTCTTTAAATGTTTAAAAAATTACTATACAAAAATATAAACTCGGTGTGCAGAAATATTGCACAGTTTTACAAAATATTGTTCTACAATTTATTACAAATAGCTATTAGTATCATTTTCGTTTTTTGATTGTCGAAATCCGACGTTTTTTCACTCCATTTTTCGGTGTAAAACTAAAGGGAGGCTTGTAGTTTGGTTCGCTGCGCTATCTGACAACTGAATACTTTTTTCTCCTGCTCGCCTACGATTCTGTGTTTAGTGAACAGTGATTAGTGATCAGTGATAAAGATCGGGGTGGTATATCCTGCTCGCTATTGCTCACGTTTTTCTGTTTTTTTATTTCTCCTGCTCGCTGACGCTCACGAGATCTTGTAAATCTTGTAGATTGGTTCGCTGCGCTCACATTTATTTGTTATTTGATACGGTGAGTTGAATAGTTGGATAGGCCTTAAACCAGTCTTTACTATTCCCGCGGGGCAACGAGCATTTCAATTTTCAACTTTCAACTTTCAATTTTTTTAGGTGTGCCACAAAATTTCACACTAAATTTGTATATTTGCATCATCGTACCAAAACATTCACAGTTATGACCAAAGACCTGATACGCAAATATATATGGCTTATCGACCATATCCAAAAAGAAGGCATGGAGGGCGTTACCTACGCCGACATCGCGCAGAGATGGAAAGAATACACCGGAACGCCGTACGCCAAACGCTCGTTCCACAACCATATCAACGCTGTTTACGAACTTTTCGGCATCGAAATAAAATGCCTCAAAGGCAAAAACCTGAACAGGTACTACATAAGCGACAACAGCGACTTTAAAGACATTTCGGGTTTTAAAAACTGGCTGCTCGACGCCATGTCGCTGAGCTGCGCGCTGGAGGTGAAAGAGCCGCTGAAAAAACGCATTCTGCTGGAGGAAGTGCCATCGGGACGCGAAAACCTTACGGACATACTGGAGGCCATGGGCAACGGCAAAACATTGACATTCACCTACAAAGCCTTTTGGATGGACGGCGACAAGGAATCGACGTTCTACAACGTGGAGCCATACGCGCTAAAGATGTTCAAACGGCGCTGGTATCTGCTGGCCAAATACGGCGACGGCCCGCTCAAGACCTACGCCCTCGACCGCATGAGCAATATCGACGAGGAGTTCAACAATTTCACCCCTCCCGAAGATTTCGACGCCGAGGAGTTTTTCAGCACCTGTTTCGGCATTATCAGCGACCAAAAAGTGGAACCGGAAATAATATACCTGAAGGTGGACGACTTTCAGGCCAAATACCTGCGGTCGCTGCCCCTGCACCACTCGCAGAAAGAGGTGGAACGCACCAATGATTACACAGTGTTCAGCTATTACCTGCGTCCGTCGTTCGACTTTGTGCAGGAGATTCTGCACCACGGCGAGACTATGGAAGTGCTCAAGCCCGAGAGCCTGCGCGCAGAGGTAGCACGCATCGCCAGAGTGATGGCGGAGAGAAACTCTTGACAGTTCGGAAGTCAGAGTTCGGAATTTTTCTCCTGCTCGCTGGCGCTCGCGAGATCTTGTAAATCTTGTTGATTATTTTGTTCTCCTTTTCGCCGTTGGCGAAAGAAATCTTTTTAATCTTGTAAATGAAGAAAGGTCCAATGGCCCTTTCGACAGCCCGAAGGGCGGAGAACACATTCGCTTAGCTCACATTTTTGAATCTCGGGTGGCCTCCCCTACAGTTTTTCCAGCCAGTGGGAGTCATTACACAAAATATGTTACATAAAATATGTAATCGCAAAAACACCTTTGTTTATGTGGGTTTGCGAGAGGGAAAGTGTAGCGGTTGGGGGCATAAAAAAGGCGGAGCCAAGGCTAAGCCCCAAAGGAGGTAATCAACACGCAACTATTTTCATCGGTTTTAGAGCTTTCAAAAAAACAAGTTTTCCGCTTACTAGTCTCTCCCCGAAAAGGGTTTTTTCCAAACGATGGCACAGGACGTTTAACTTCAAATTTTGCGGAAACAATAATTTTTTGCAAAAAAGATTTTGCGGAAACAATAATATTTTGCAAAATAAATTTTGCGGAAATAAAAAAAAGTCGTATCTTTGCACTCGCATCCAATGATATAACAATATGCATTTCAAAAGAAAAATATACGATGAAATGCTCCGCTGGAAACGAGAAAAGGGCGGGAAAACCGCTTTGCTCATAAAAGGAGCCCGTCGCGTTGGAAAGACGACCATTGTGAAAGAGTTCGCACAAAGGGAGTACGACTCTTACATTTTCATAGACTTTTCGAACGTGTCAAAAAACATCAGTTCGTTATTCGACGACATGAGCGATTTGAACTACTTCTTTCTTCATTTGCAGACAGAAACGGGAGTTGTGCTTCACAAAAGGCGTTCTGTCATTGTTTTTGACGAAGTCCAACTAAAGCCATTGGCAAGGCAGTCCATCAAACACCTTGTGGCCGACGGCCGTTACGATTATATCGAAACAGGTTCGTTGCTCACTCTGAAGAAAAATGTAAAAGACATTGTTATCCCGAGCGAAGAGACTCGACTCACAATGCATCCACTTGATTTCGAGGAATTTCTATGGGCGACAGGTAACGAGACGGGCTTGGACTTTATTCGTCTGTTTTTGGATATGAAAAAACCTTTGGAACAGTCGCACCGCAAAATAATGCGCAACCTTCGTCTTTATCTTCTTGTAGGAGGCATGCCGCAATCCGTCGACACATACCTCTCCAACAACAATTTTCAAGATGTTGACGAAACAAAACGCGGGATAATATCGCTTTACGACGACGATTTCCGAAAAATAGACACAAGTGGCAAAGCATCGCGATTGTTTTTTAATATTCCAGGACAACTCAACCACAATGCCGCCCGGTACCATATTGGCAGCGTGGTGGGACAAAATAACGAGAACACACAAACGGTAATAGCCGATATGGCAGATAGTTTGGTGGTTTCTTTAGCCTACCACGCCAACGATCCAAACGTGGGTATGGGCTTGAGCAAGGACATAAACCTTTACAAAATGTTCCTTTGCGACACCGGACTGTTCGTCACCATGGCCTTTTGGGACAAATCTCAAACAGAAAATGTTATATACCAGCAACTTCTGTCGGACAAACTGCCTGCAAACCTTGGCTACGTGTACGAAAACCTTGCGGCACAGATGCTGCTAGCCGCTGGCAATCAATTGTATTACTACACATTCCCCGATGGGAACAAGCACAACTACGAGATTGACTTCATCATTTCACGTGGCAACAAACTATGCCCAATTGAAGTCAAATCCTCCGGCTATCGCACACACAAGTCGTTGGATTTGTTTTGCGAAAAATACTCATCCCGCATAGGCAACCGCTATCTATTGTACACCAAAGACTTTCAACGCGACGGCCAAACGCTGTGTGTGCCTTTCTATATGGCTGGATTAATATAAATTCACCTATTCCTGCACTTTAACTATTATTTATGGCAAAACGGCTGAAAAGTGTTTTTCAAAAAATAAGTATCAGAAGAAAAACAAGGCGGAGCCGAAGCTCCGCCTTTATTATAAATTTATTCGATTAACCATTTCAATTTACTGAAAAAATTAGCAATTTGTTTAGTAATAGATGGTATTGAACCGATTAGTTTATTCAAATCATTGTCTTCCAAGAAAAAGATAACAATTTCACACTCTTTTACTCCTTTATTTGTAACATTACCAACGATTAAATTAGAAATTTCCGGAAAAGTAGCAATCTTTTGTCTCAAGCTATCTCGATGTTTCATTTTTAATTTTTTCTCATATTCATTTTTAGGCTCTGAATAGAGATTTAATCTAATATAAAATTTATCAGAGCGAATGTCAACTCTCCAAAACAATTTTTCCCAATAACTACCTCCATCATATTCTTTTTCTTTTATATCAATTTGGGTCCAAGGTCTACCATAACTAGTACCGTTACGTATTTCTAAATAATCACAATTCTGTTCATCCATTTCACGAACTATGATATCACAAAGATATTTTTGCGCTTCATCTCCCCACAGAATAGAGTAATCTTGTTCTTTAAACAATTTGTTGTGGAAACTATTGTTTAAATTAATAAATGATTCATTTATATATTCATAGTACATTTGTATAATTGGGTGTAGAGTAACGCAACCCTTAATGGCCGATGAAATCATTTTTGCTGTAACAATATCGTATCCCAATTCAGATACATATTGTTTTTCTTCTACATTAATGTACGCTAGTTTAAGGTATAAGTATCGATAACAATTTGGAAATTTGTTTTTATAGTCCTCTAATTGAGTGCCGTGATAAGAACTTCTTGTCTTGTCTTCAAATAAAACAACTTGTTCTGATTCATCATCACTAAAAATGAAACTAAGAAATACGTCAACGTTGTTTTTTTGTCTCTCCAAACTTATTTTACTAACAGGTCTCCCCCTGTCTTCCTCTTTCAATACAATATTGTCAAATAACTCTTGTTTTGCAGTTTCATACCTATTATCAGAATCAAGAAAGTAGAAAAGCCAAACAATAAAAGCATCTGTACTCAACTCTTTCGTTGCATGATAAAAAATGTTTGTATTTGTATTCTTCATTTTTTACAAAGGACTTCTAATTAAACTTGTATTTTCCTCGCCCCCCTTCCCTGCCGAAGTCTATTAAACAGTGTCGGGTGAAACGATTTTGCAAAGTTACATTTTTTATTTTATTTCTCCAAATATTTTTTGCCGTGCATTATATATATATATCAATGAGTTACAAAATTCAACATCATTTGAAACATCTTAAAAAAGGCGGGGACGAGGCTCCGCCGGGAAATCTAAGAGGTCACTTGGTCATCCTCCTTCTCGAAAGGATTATTGGATATTCCTATTAACCTTTTTTCGCTTTTTTCAATCCCTTCTACAAAATTTGTCCATACCCATGAGTTGTCATTGACATCAATCGGTTTTTGAGGCACATAAAAAGGAATAATGTGCATAAAACCTCCATATCCTACTAATTTATAATGCATTGGGTCATCCATGCTCTCATAAGGGAAAACATAACCTCCGTGACGAGCCTTTTTGCAATACATATAAGTAACAACCTGATACAAATCTTCACGCCCCACACCGTTATTCAAGTGTTTATATTTGGCATCAAGGATGAAATCGTCTTTCCAAAAGTCGGGATAAAGCCGACGACTATTTTTGCCGATTGCATCATCACCAGATTTATTTTCAAACATTCGAAAACCATCTATTTGATTTTTATTTTGAGGGTGATTGAACTCCAAAGGTCTTAATATCGTATTCAAATACTCCTCCCAAAGCCAAGCCCCATCGAACAAAACACCATAAACCTTGTCTTTCTCCTGTCCGTATTTGAGGGATTCGTGGCGGAGAATACGCAGACAGAGGTTTTGCAGCTCCGTGTATGCCGAAAAATAAGGATGGCGAACCGGACGCAAATTCTGGTTGATGACTTTCATACGTTCCCGAACGTTGTACGATTGTGTGGCAAGATTTATTTGCATCACACAATTCTTGGTTTCCGGGTCGTTGTTCAGAATATTTGCGCCAAACTCTTTGGTACGTATGTATTCGATTGTATGACGCACCAGCTGAGTAACCTCGTTGTCGTAGCTGTGTTCACGAGTGGAATAAGCAACGGTTCCTCGGAAAGGAATATTTTCGCGGATATGCCGATTTACGTCAATCGGTCCCCGAATGTTGGCATCGTTGTATTCAAATCTTCTGTATTTTTTGAACAGTCCCTGTGCAAGTGCCTTCTTCAAGAAGTGAGGGAACAGGTAAAGAAGAAAATCGAAAATGTCCTCTTGTCGGGTGGTGTGTTTTATATCGAACAAATTGATAGAAAACACTTTCTGGAGCATATAATGAAGGAAATAGTCGTCCCCGTCCTCTTTGGCAAAACGCGATTTGATGTCCAATTGCGTGTCATTCACTCCAACAAAGCCCATAATGTTTCCCGTGGAGATTTCATCATTACGCATAGAGATAATACAGTTCTCACTGATTTCATCGCCATAACGGTGCAAATCTCTTGGGAACACCAAAAGATTGGGGTTGTCTTCTAAAGAGAGTTCGCCAATTTTTATGTCGGCAATTTTCAACAAATTTGCCTTGTCCGAATCAGGGACCTTACTCCTGCTGTTGTCCGTTATCTGAATCAGACTCATTGTCGTAAGCCGCTTTTAGAGTTTTCAATTTTTCTTCCAATTTCTGCATACCTCTAAGATATTCACGAAGAAGTCCTTCAAGATGATTTTTCCACAACTGCTGGAAATTACCGTTGTAGTTTTTCAGTTTTAGAAAATATGCGGGACCAATGTGATAAGCGGTAGAAAGTCCTTCGATACTCTCAATAGCTTTATTCAGGTTTTTCATACGGTTGATAGCTATTTCCTTTTGTGGCAGTTCATCAAGCATTTCAACTCTATCCATAGCTTTGATCTCCTTGAACGCAAACCTGCGGCGAAAAGCAAAATCCATACTCTCCACGCTGCGGTCAATGTCGTTCATGGTACCAATGATATAGACGTTTTCGGGAACATAAAAACCTTTTTTGAAAATGTCGCCATCCTCCACGATGTTCTGGTACTGAGTTTGCATGCGCCCCTTTTCGCCACGATACCCTGGGTCAATGGAAAAGAACAATTCTCCAAAGATTTTTGATATTTCGCCTCGGTTGATTTCGTCGATGATGAAGACGTATTTTTCCACATTTTTATTCTCTTGACCAGCTGAATAATCCTTCAACCCCATATTTTTTTTCAAGTAACCAACTATGGCCTTTCTATAGTTATCATGACCACCGCTTGGCACTCCTTTTAATCCGCGATAAATATTATATAGTTGCTCTTTCGTAAAGAACTTGGAATGTCCTCTTATTTTTTCAGCCATTCCAATTGAGCCATCGCTCGAATACAATCTTTCTGTTAATCCAGTGCCATAAGAATTTAATTCTATACGAATATTCCTCGCACCGGTCAATAGGGGTATTTCAATATATGGATTATCTTCTAAATGGGCTATTAGTTTATCCCATACCTCATCAAAATTGTCGCAACCACCTACAAACGTTGATCTGACAGCATTCTTACAAAAGGTTTTAAACACACCGTCCTTTCTTTCAAACCCAACATTCCCGTCTTCATCTTGCATAGGCCTTAAGCCCTCAACAAAATCTGTGTAGTCGTAAGACGGGTGGAATTGGACGAAACCACATTGTTCGTTGAATTTGTTTTCCTCTTCTGGATTCAAATTTTCTTTGATTTCCCCGAAAATCATTTGCTGAGCAATTTGTTTTGCAAGATAGGTTTTACCTGTGCCAGGAGCACCGGTGAGGATGAGGTTGTGGTTAGAAATTAAAACATTGACTAATGCCTCAACCTTCTTTGAGTTCTCTTCGTTATTTAAAGCTTTCATATAATTAATCTTTGTTTCTTTTATTCTTTCATCTAAGTTTTCTTTTAACGCTTTTAA
>JAFPYT010000299.1 GCA_017394445.1 Bacteroidales bacterium
AAACATAATGTCGGTGGTGGCAAGTATATCTAAATCCTTACCCGAATACTTTAAAAGGCAAAGTTGCGGGTAGATACCTGTTTTGAGACCCGTACCGATGGCAAACGCAGAATAATTGTCGCCGCCGGGTACAGTATCATTGGCAATAAGGTAAATTTTAAAGTTGTTGACCGAAGAATTTTTTACAAAACACAGCACCGAATAACTCCAAGTGATAGTGCCGGTTTCGGGATAAAGGTTTGACAAAGAATGATAAATGTGATTTGTACCTGCAACGGTAGAAGTATCGCAAAAATATACAACACCCTCTGGCAGAGTATCGTTGGTAATATCTTGCCACGAGTTGTTCACATCTTTCCAACTCTCAGAAAGTTTTTTCCATTGTTCTAAGTAGTTGGTAGATTGAGAAAAGGCGGCAGAGGACATAACCAAAGCCGCCATAATAACCAATATATAAAAATAAAGTGTTTTCAACTTATTCGGCTTTCTGCTCAGATTCGGGAGCTGCGGCTTTTTTCTTAGTACGTTTGCGAGTTTTCATACCGTCGGCATTTTCTGTTTCTCCTGTAGCGGGCTTTTCGGTTTCGGCAGGTTTTTCAGCCTCGGGTTCTTTGTCGTCAACAAGACCTTTAGAAAGAAGCAAATTATACCAAGAGAAAGCACGGCGCATGTCAGAAACATACACACGGTCAACGTCGTAATTAGGAACGGCCTTGGCAAACAACTCTCTTACTTCGGCTTCAGAGCCTTTTTTGGGAGCAAACGATGTAGCTTTGCCATCGAGCACTTTGTAGAGGCTGCGATAAACGTCGGCAAGCCTTGTGTCGCCATCGGTAGTGTATATCGAAATATCTTCGAGTGCGCTGATTTTGGCTGTAGCGAAGGCTAAAGTGCGAACGCCATCGGCAATAGATTCCACAATAATACCGTTAACTGCCTGTGCCACATGGCGATATAATCCCGGATATGTGGCAATTGTAAGAATTCCTTTTAAATCCATGTTTGTTTTAATTTTCTGTAAAGCTGTTAATTTATGCGGCAAATTTAGAACTTTGGCGGTGAAAAAAAAAGTTTTCGCACCAAAAAAGCAAAATTTAACGTCAAAGTTTAAAGTTTACGTTTTAAACCTTTATATTTGCCGAAAATTTTAATAGTAAATTTTAGACTCAGTATAATTTTAATACAATGAAAAAGAACCTTCTCGTTTCTGCCAAGGCATTTACATTGGCATTAGCATGCACCATGGTGATGGGCTGCGCAAACAACGCAAACAACAATTCGGCTTCTGCTCCTGCAGCACAAACGTCTGACATAGCGTATGTTAACATGGATAGTCTTATCGACAAATACGATATGTACAACGACCTCAGCACTCAATTGATGGCTAAACAAAATCAATTGGAACAAGAGTTGCAAACCAAGCAAAAATCGCTCGAACGTAAAGCTATGGACCTCGAAAACCAATACAAGAAAAACCTCATCACCCCCACCCGCGCTCAAGAAGTTCAGCAGAATCTTCAAGCAGAGCAGCAGCGTATGCTCCAATGGCGCGACGAAAAAATGATGGAACTCAACGACGACCAAGCTAAAATTTCGCGTATGGTTTACGACAGCATTCAAAACTATATCAACGAATACAATGCCGACAAACGTTACCGCTTTATCCTCAGCAACAACGTAGGCGGCGTGCTCCTTTATGGCGACAAGAGTGCCGACATTACCGAAATCGTTCTTAAGGCTCTCAACAGCCGTTACAACAAGAGCGGACAGACTTCTAACATCGATTCGTTAGCAACAAAATAGTTTTACCATAGCAACTCATTCTATTTTATGTGGCGGGCAACCAATTGTCCGCCTTTTTTTGTAATTTTGTGCCGATGAAATGCTTTGATACATATTACAGCCGTTTTCAGGTATACCCAGCGCATATTGCCGAGCCGCCTGCGCCTGAATTGCGCACTATTGTGGTGATTCCGAGTTACAAAGAACCCGATATCCGACCCTCGCTCCTATCGCTGCTTAGCTGCACTCCTACCCTATTCCCCGTAGAGATTATCGTGGTGGTAAACTCATCGGAGGCAGCTCTCGAATCGGCATTACAGCAAAACCTCATCACTATCAATCAAGTAGATGAAATTAAGGCACAAAATACCCGCAGCGACATCCGCATACACACTATCCACCGTCCAAACCTGCCCAAAAAACACGCCGGAGTGGGTTTTGCCCGTAAAATAGGTATGGACGAAGCTGTTAGACGTTTTGACCAACTTGAGCGTCCCGACGGTGTAATTGTGAATTTTGATGCCGACAGCACTTGCAATCCCGACTATCTC
>JAFPYT010000300.1 GCA_017394445.1 Bacteroidales bacterium
GACACCAAGCCGCCTCGTGCGGCGCTGGTGTCCGGGGTTTTTCGTGTAGTAACGGTGCGCGTGGTTTTTCGTGTGGTGAGCAACCCCCTCAATCCCCCATATTTACAAAACCGATTAAAAAAAATCTTAAAAACGTATACCAAAATTAAAAAAATCAGTATCTTTGCCATAAGTAATATTAATCAATTGATTATGGAAGAACTGACAGTTAAAATTCCTATAAATCCGAGTTTAATAAACAATGTTGATGTTGATTTGTTTCGGAAAAAGGTGTTGGAATATAGTGAAATGCTGTTTTTGTTTATGAATTACGGGGGCAGCAAAGATCATAAATTCGAAACAAATACTGTAAAAATGCGACCCTCCAAATCTGCAATGGAGTGGGCGAGAAGTTTGTGTGTTAAAGGAGGAAATGTTGTTCCTCTCGATGAAGACGGCAAAGGTTGGAGATTAGAAAAATATTAAGGTATGAAAGTTTTTTTGGATACTAATATTTTGATGGATATTGTGTTTGAACGCAATTTTTGTCTTAATGAGGAATTGGAGATAATTGCTTGTGCCAAAGATGGATTATTTGATTGTTCCGTGTCGGCATTATCAATTGTCAACACAATTTATGTATCAAAAAAATATGGGCTTTCTCTTGATAATGTGAAAAATACGTTATTAAAACTTTCGGAATGTGTTGAAATATTGGATGTTAGAGGAATAGATGCTGTTACTATGCTTTCTTCTTCTGATTGGAAAGATTATGAAGATAGCCTTCAATATATTTCGGCAGAAAACTTTGTTGCCGATTTTATAATTACACGCAATAAAAAGGATTATTCTTTATCGAGTATTCCTGTGTATACACCATTAGAATTTGTAGAATTGCACCAATGAAGACACTATATTATATATCACTCTTAATGTTTATGCTGAGTATGCCGTTGCTATCTCAGGCTCAGCATTATTATGTTGTAAACTCCCACGGTGTGATGCCAAACGATACTGTAATGGCTTTTGTGCCAAAGGATTATACAATTGAGTGCGGTCGTCAGTTTCCAGCTGTGATATTGCTCAACGGTTTTGGTGGCAACTACCGTCAGTGGAGCCGTGTTGCCAATTTGCAACTCTACGCCGACGAGTACGGTATGATACTGATATGTCCCGACGGTTTTGCCGATTCGTGGTATATCGACAGTCCTATCGACAGCACAGCCCGTTACGCCACATTTTTTAGAGAAGAGATTTTGCCATCGATGTTCCGCCATTTTAATATAGATAGTTGCAACCTCTTTATCACCGGTTTGAGTATGGGCGGACACGGTGCGTTGACATTATTTATGCAGAATCCCGATAGGTTTAGGGCGGCGGGTTCGATGAGCGGCGTAATGCACCTGAGGTCGTCGTCGGTGAGCGGAAGCATTGCCAAAAAGATTGGTCCTAAGACTCAGGCAAACTCCAATTGGGAGAATTATTCGGTCTTGTACAACGTAGACAAGTTGGCGGCCGCTGGAAAACCCATAATTGTAAACTGCGGTGCGCAAGATTATTTGGTAAAAGTAAACCGCGATTTTGCAGCCAAGTGCAAAGCGCAGAACGTCAACATAGTATATTCCGAATCGCCCGGAAAGCACGAACGCGACTATTGGAAACTTACTCTGCCCGGGCAACTTATGTATTTTCGTCAATTTGTTAACAAAAGCCAAAACTATGAAAATCAATAGTGCAGAATTTGTAATGAGCAACACCGACTTTAAAAAGTGTCCCGCGCCTGAGATGCCCGAATATGCATTTGTAGGCAGGAGCAATGTGGGCAAATCGTCGCTCATTAACATGATTTGCGGCAATCGCAGTCTTGCAAAAACATCAGCCACTCCCGGTAAAACTCAGTTAATCAATCATTTCCTTATCAACAAAGAGTGGTATCTTGTTGACCTTCCCGGATATGGATATGCCAAAACGGGCAACAAACTTATAGCGCAGTGGAACAAGTTTACAACCAACTACCTTCTTCAACGCGAAAACCTTATGTGCACCTTTATATTAATAGACATAAGGCACGACCCGCAACGCATCGACGTAGAGTTTATGGAGCGTATGGCCACCAACGGCGTTCCGTTTGTAATAGCGTTTACCAAAGCCGACAAAATTGGCAAAACCATCGTGCAGCACAACATAAGCAACTATTTTAAGCAAATGCGCGAAACTTGGGAAGAATTGCCGCAGTATTTTGTAACCTCTGCCACCGAAAAACGCGGAGCCGAAGAGATTCTCACCTTTGTGGAGGATACCAACAAACTCTTTGTGCCTCCCTCTAACCCTCAACCAAACAAGAAATTTAATATCAAAAACATAATAGAATAAAAAATGATTTGGAACGAAACCATAGAATGCGCTTCGCGCGAATATCTTAGCGAACTGCAATCCAAACGTCTGCGCGACTGTGTTAACCGAGTTTATCACAACGTGCCTTATTACCGCAAACGTATGCAAGAGGCGGGTCTTCTTCCCGATGACATCCGCACTATCGACGACCTTAAAAAACTCCCCTTTACCTACAAGCAGGATCTCCGCGACAACTATCCATTCGGCGTGTTTGCAGCACCGATGAGCGAGATTGTAAGACTTCACGCTTCGTCGGGTACAACAGGAAGACCTACCGTTGTGGGACGCACCCGCAAGGACCTCGGCATTTGGGCTGAATGTGTTGCAAGGGCGCTTTACCTTTGCGGCGTATCAAACAAGGACATCGTGCAGGTGGGCTACGGCTACGGATTGTTTACCGGCGGTCTCGGACTGCATTATGGCGTTGAGAATATCGGTGCGGCAGTGGTTCCGGCTTCGGGCGGCAACACCAAAAAACAGATTCAGTTGATTCACGATTTTGGAACAACGGTTTTGGCTTGCACTCCGAGTTATGCGCTCTACATCGCTGACGCTATCAAAGAGGCAGGACTTGATCCCGCCAAAGACCTCAAACTCCGTGTGGGCATTTTCGGTGCTGAACCTTGGAGCGAGGCTATGCGAAACGAGATTCAGACAAAACTAAATATCAAGGCTCACGACATCTACGGACTGAGCGAGGTGATGGGTCCCGGCGTGGCTTGCGACTGTGAGTTCCAAAACGGTCTCCACGTTTGCGAGGATTATTTCTTCCCCGAAATCATCAACCCCGAAACTGGCGAACAGTGCAAACCCGGCGAAACTGGCGAACTTGTGTTTACTTCGCTCGGCGTTGAAGGTATGCCACTTATCCGCTACCGCACTCACGACCTCTCAAAGATTATCCCCGGCGACTGTCCCTGCGGACGTTATACCGTGCGTATTGCCAAACTTATGGGTCGCAGCGACGATATGCTCATTATCCGTGGCGTAAACGTATTCCCCTCGCAGGTAGAAAGCGTGCTTCTCTCTATGAGCGAAACCGAGCCCCACTATATGCTTATCGTCGACCGCAAAGGCACTCTCGACACACTCACCATTCAGGTAGAAATTCAAGAGCAGTTCTTCGCCGACAATATCAAAGGTCTGCAAGCGTTGGAAAAGAAAATCAAATCCAACCTCGAAAGCGTACTCGGCATTTCGGTAATTGTTCAACTTGTTGAACCCAAGACCCTCCAACGTTTTGAACAAGGCAAAGCACAACGCGTAATCGACAACAGAAAATTTTAACCAATATTAAAAGACATAACATTATGAAAATAAAACAATTATCAGTTTTTCTTGAAAACAAGGCAGGCCGTTTGAGCGAGGTTTCTGATATTCTCGGTGCGGCAGGCATCAATATGACGGCATTTAGCGTAGCCGACACAAGCGATTTTGGCATTCTCCGCGCCATAGTTTCGCAGCCCGAAGAGGCATTGCAGTTGCTCAAAAACGCTGGTTACGCCGTAAGTCTTACCGATGTAATATGTATAAAGTGTCCCAACACACCGGGTTCGCTTGCCAAGGCATTGCACGTGCTCAACGCCGGCAACGTTCAGATTGAGTATATGTACGCATTCTCGATGGGCGAAATTGCTCAGGTGGTAATACGTCCCGCCGACATAGCCAACTGCGAACGCGCTCTTGAAACACACGGCATCGAACTTGTTTCATCCGACAAACTTTACACATTGTAACACAATTATTTAACTAAGCATAACGCCGTTCTGAACAAGGACGGCGTTTTTTTCTTTTGTAGTTAAAATATATAATTTTGTAGGGCATACTTTTTGTTGATTAATTATTTGCTTTTTTAATAATAATGCATTATATTTGGGGAAAAATAATTTTGAATAACGTGGAAAGAATAATCAAGTTAGCCATACTGACAGTATTGGTATTTTCGGGAACTGCCGCCCTGCCGCAAAAGTTCAGTCCCGAGATAGACAGCCTTATACGACTTTCTACCACCGCACCCGACTCCCTGCGCGACGACATAAGCAACACTATTTGTTGGAAACTACGCAACAACTATCCCGATATGGCGATACAGTACGCTATGACCGCCATTAAGTATGCCGAAAAAACTTACGACAACGAACAGTTGGTAAAGGGATATAGTTATATAGGTGTGTGCCACCGTAATCTTGGCAACTATGCCGACGCCCTTGAATATTACAACCTCGGTCTCGAAAAGGCTAAGCAACTCGGCGTGCACGACCAAGAGGCGTACGCATATATCAACCTCGGCAACCTGTTCCTTTATCAAGAACAATACGACGAAGCCGAAACCAACCTCTGCAACGGTCTTATCCTTGGCAAGCAACTCGGCGATTCAAGCATACTTTCGTATTGTTACCTCAACCTCGGACGCACATACCTTGGACGTAACCAATACGAAGAGGCTGAAAGCAACCTTCAACTTGCCTTGGAGGTGCGCAACAAAATTCACGCTTCGCAGGGCGACATCACCGTGTGCAAAAAATATCTCGGCGATATATACTTTGCCCGTGGCGAAATTGACCGAGCCGTTTCGCGTTACCTTGAATGTGTTAGCAACGAAAAGTATCTCAACGACATAGACCTTCAATCAGAGGTTTTCCGTAAACTTTCGCAACTATACTATCAGCGTCAAGATTACGACAGTTCGGAATATTTTGGCGAAAAGAGTCTGAAACTTGCCACCGACATAGGTTCAAAATTCCGCATACGCAACGCTCACGAGATTCTTGCAAAAATACATTACGTTAAACACGAGTTTCAAGATGCCGCCGACCACTACAATCAGGTTATCCTCTATAACGACAGCGTTTTTTCTGAGGAACTTACCGAAAAACTTTTTAATATGCAGTATAAGGCGCAGACCTATCGTCAAGAGGGTAAAATTAATTCGCTAAAATCTGAAAACGAATTACTTGAAGAAAACAACCGACTTCAAGACCGTTTTATAATGATGTTGGCAATTTTTCTTGCGCTCGGTGTGCTGATGCTTGTGGTGCTTTTTATAATGAACAAGAAAACCAAGCGTCTTAACCGTCAGTTGCATAGCCAGCACGAGGAAATCAAGTCTAAAAATATCGAACTTCGTAACCGCGCCGAAGAGATTGCCCAAAAGCACGCCGAGTTGGAGCAGCAAAACGAATACATTGACAAACAGCGTCTTATGCTTGCCCAACAGCAGAAACAGATTACCGACAGTATTTCGTATGCAAAACGTATTCAAGATGCGCTTTTCCCAAATCTCGACGAATTGAAATCGTTTTTCAGCGACTACTTTATATATTATTCGCCCCGTGATGTGGTTAGTGGCGACTTTTATTGGCTTCATTCCGATTCCGACAAACTTATTTTTGTGGTGGCAGACTGCACAGGACACGGCGTTCCCGGAGCGTTTATGAGTATGCTCGGTATCTGCGCCCTCCACGAAATCACAGGTTTGGGAGGAGAGAGCAACGCCGCCAATATTCTCGAACGTCTGCGCAAGATGGTGAAGAAACTCCTTCACCAAGACGAAGATAAGAGCACTATGACCAAAGACGGTATGGATATGACCCTCGTGGTGGTAGACCGTAAAGAGCGTGTGCTTGAATATTCGGGCGCAAACCTTCCGCTTATTTATGTGCGCAACGGCGAGGAGTTCTCTTTAAAGCCAAACCGCAATCCGATAGGTATTTACATAAAAGAAAAACCATTTGAATCACAGCGGCTTACGCTCTTGGATGGCGACATTATCTATATGTTTAGCGACGGATACGCATCGCAGTTTGGAGGCGAGTTTAATATGAAACTCAAAATGGGCGGTTTTAAAGAGATTCTGCTCAAAAACCACTCGCTTCCATTCACAGAACAGCGCAACATCCTCGAAAAATACTTTGTGGATTGGAAAGGCTCGTCGCAGCAGATCGACGATATTACTGTAATAGGATTAAAAGTTTAAACAATACGTTGTAACCCTATGAGCAGCAATACGATACTTATTCCCACAGATTTTTCCGACGTGTGCTACAATGCTGTGTTGTACGGACTTGAATTTTGCCGTCAATACAAACTTGAAGCCGAACTTTTTCACGTAGACACTGGCGTGGAGCGCGACCAAAAGGCTGTGTCGGGATTAAAGCACGTGGTGGAACTCTATGTGCAGAAGTTTGGAATAGGTGTTACATTCGTGGAGCGTAAGGGCGAACTTTTTGAGTCTATCTCAGCCGAATTGTCTTCAAAGAATTTCGATTTTATGCTTATGGGCACGCCCGGCAAGAGCGGTTTTCAACTTTTGATGGGAAGTTCGGCATCGAAGGTTATCGATACAGCCAAGATTCCTGTCATTGTGTTGCAGTCAAAGCGGTTTGCGCCTATCAAGAATATTGTTTGGCCAGTGTCGCGACTTTCGGGTAACGGTCGCGGAGTGTTGGAGATTGTCAACAAGGCTGCGTTTTTTGGAGCTACTCTTCATATGGTTTTTCGCAGCGAGGGCTATCAGACAGCCAAGATTTTTGAAAAACAGTTTGGCAATCAAGTAAATCTTGTGCTTCAAAATTTCGACGAGAGTGGTTTTGTTGGCACATTTGTAGAGCAGGTTCTCAACTATTGCCGCGACAACGATATGGATATGATCGCCACCGTATCCACCGAAACCAAAATGACGGTCTTTGACTATCGTTACGAACAGTTTTTGTTTAATATCGAATTGATACCTGTGATGTGTATTGGGGGTTAGCGAAACATATCCTCTGCCTTCTTCAATTTTTCTATTGTTCCCAAATCAGCCCACAGACCATCGTGAACATATCCGCCGATGTTTTCGTTTTGAGCTAATCTAAGAAACAGGTTTGTTATTGAAAACTTGCCTGTTTCGGTGATTAGTGGAAAAATATTTTTATTAATAATAGATATTCCGCTGAAAGCGAAATAGTTAACGGCGTTTTCCTCAAAATTTCTTGAAATCTTGGTTTCGTTAGTTGTATAATTGTGCCATCCACACAATAGCATTTCTTTATTGAAAATCAGTTTGCGTGTAGATTCGCGGTCTTTAACTGCAAGAGTTGCCAAATTGCCCGATGATAAATGAGTGTTGTAAAGAGCCTTTAAATCTATATCGCACGCAATATCAACATTATAAGCAATAAAATTATCCTCGGCGCAGAGTAGGGGAGCGGCTTTGAGGATTCCGCCGCCGGTGTCTAAAAGAAAATCACGCTCGTCGGAAATCAGCAGTTCGGCGTCGCACTTTATATTATGGATGTATTCCTCCATCAAGTCGGCAAAATGGTGGATGTTGATAATAATGCGGTCAACGCCTGCCGAAGTGAGTTTCTCTATAGCGTGGTCGAGCATCGTCTTTCCCAAAAACTCCACCAAAGCCTTTGGTTTAGTGTCGGTTAGCGGTGCGAGACGAGTGCCAAGTCCCGCAGCAAAAATCATCGCCTCCATTATTCGCCTCCTTCTAAAAGATTGGGTCTCAACTGTTTGGTGCGTTCCAACGCCTGTTCCATCTGCCATTTGTCTATCAAAGCCTCGTTGCCCGAGAGCAGAATATCGGGTACTTTCCAACCTTTGTAATCAGCGGGACGGGTATAAATTGGTGGAGCAAGGAGGTTATCCTGAAAACTATCCGAAAGAGCCGACTCGTTGTCGTTCATAGCACCGGGAATAAGTCGCACCACGCTGTCAACTATCACAGCAGCAGCAAGTTCGCCGCCTGTTAGCACATAATCGCCAATGGAAATTTCCTTAGTAATAAGGTGTTCTCTCACGCGGTGGTCAATGCCCTTGTAATGTCCGCAGAGAATAATGATGTTTTCTTTGGTAGACAGCGTGTTAGCGGTTTTTTGGTTGAGAATTTCACCATCGGGCGAAGTGTAAATAATTTCGTCGTAATGCCTTTGTGATTTGAGGTAGGAGATAGCCTTGTCGATAGGTTCAATCATCATTACCATACCGGCGTCGCCGCCGTATTGGTAATCGTCCACGGTGCGTCGTTTGTCGGTGGTAAAGTCGCGGAGATTGATGATATTGATTTCTGCGAGACCTTTGTTGCAGGCTCGCTTTATGATAGAGTGTCCGAGAGGGCTTTCGAGCAGTTCGGGCAAAACGGTGATAATGTCGATTCTCATTGTCTAAAAATTTTCACAAAGATAAAAACTTAACGCCAAACGTGCAAATAAAACCACAAATCGGCAGAAAAAATATTGTTATAGTTTTTAAAAGATAATGTTATATCTAAACACCAATCATTTCTATATCAATTTATTATTTATATTATTTTTATCTATTTAACATAATCACAGTGGGCGACCGATTTTCAAAAAATTACAATTACAGCTGTTGTGATACCTTTTCAGATAAATTTGTAACTTTGCAGCCGTTATGTCAACAGCGTTTTTGATATTTATATCTTCGCTTTCTGGGTCGTTTATTCAGAGGGTGTGCGGATTTGGTTTCGGTATTTTTATAATGACAATTTTGCCGTACCTGATGCCGTCGTATCAAGAGGCTACGGCTTTGAGCGGTTTTCTTAGTATGATTCAGTCGGGAATTGTGCTTATTTCGGTTTATAAATATCTGAATATCAAAAATCTGTATGTGATATTTCCAAGTTTTTGTGTATTTTCGTTTTTTGCCATTAAGTTTGTTAGCGTGTCAAATGATGGTATTTTGCGTGTGATTTTGGGATGCGTGTTGATATGTCTTGCGGTTTATTTTTTGTTTTTCAGCAAGAGAGCGGCAGTTTCACCTACTTGGAAATGGCAGGTTTCGCTTGGCGGTCTTTCGGGTGTGATGGGTGGATTGTTTGGAATGCACGGTCCGGCGGCTGTGGTCTATTTCCTATCGAGCGAAACTACAAAGGAAGGCTATCTGGCTGTGGCACAAGCATATTTTGTGATAACAAACATATACATGTCGTTTTTTAGGGCTGGATATGGTTTTGTAACAGAGTCGGTAGGGTGGGGACTTTTGGCTGCTTTACCGGGTATATTGATAGGTGTAATTTTGGGGCGGATGGTATTTGACCGTATCAATCAGCAGACTTTGAAGCGTATAATATACTTTTATATGATAGTTGCAGGCATAATACAGTTGGTAGGCTGATTTTTTTAACAAAAATTTACAATTAAATAACGTAAAATATGTTGTATTTTTTACACTCATACGTTATTTTAGTAGTGTTATTACTTGCTAAAATTGGAGAGTTATGGAACAGGAGTTTAATGAAGAGTACAAGGTGGCTCTTTTTGAGTCTTTTTTTGCAGCGTTGCCTGCAAGTTTTCAGTCAGAGGGCATTCGTAGTCAGTTGTGGACATGCTACGAATTTGCTTACGAAGCGCACAAGGGGGTAAGGCGCAAAGGTGGCAATCACGATCCTTATATTACACATCCCGTGGCGGTGGCTAATATTGTGGCCAACGAAATTGGTCTTGGCGTAAGTGCAGTGATGGCTGCCTTGCTTCACGATGTGGTGGAGGATACAGAGTATACTCATGATGATATTGAGCAGCGTTTTGGTAATACAGTTGCAAATATTGTAGATGGTCTTACCAAAATTACCAACGTTTACGATGCCAAGCAAAATGCTCAGGCCAACACCTTTAAAAAGATGTTGCTTGGTATTCCTCACGACCCTCGTGTGGCTTTTGTAAAAATTGCCGACCGCATTCATAATATGCGCACAATTGAGGATATGCCCGATGGAACACGTCAGATTAAGGCGGGCGAAAACCTTTATGTTTATGTACCTCTTGCCGATCAGTTGGGTCTTTATGATATTAAAAACGAACTCGAAGATCTTAGTTTTAAGTATGTTAACCCTATGGCTTACAAGGAGATAACTTATTATGTGGATTCATCGGTTGAAGCTCGCAACGAATTGATGTCGCATTTTAAACTCGACTTAATGAGGGTGTTAGTACATACATCTCACATTTGTAAACTCTCTGTTATTACCAAATCTTTGTTTCAGACATGGACGGTAATGCAGAATACCGGCAAATCATTTAGCGAAGTTAATAATTATCAAGCCGTTAGAATAGTATTAAAACACGATTCCGAAGATCCAAATGCGATTATTCAGATGCATTATTACATATATGCATGGGTAATTAGCCATTTCCCCGAAAAGAGCGGCAGCAAGCGCGATTATGTAATTTCGCCCAAGAAAAATGGTTTTACGGCACTTGTTTTTCAGGTGATGTATGGTGGCAATTGGATGGAAGTTCAAATACTTACCGAAGAAAACGACTTAGTGGCTCATAGGGGATACTCTCCTTCGCATCCAACTCGCATGGGACTTGATGCTTTGAAAAATAACCTTATTAAATTAGATATTAATGGTGATGCTGTGGATTTGATTAAACGTTTTAGAAGTCTTGCCACAGCATCTACTATTTTGGTGTTTACTCCCAAGGGTGATATTATTGAGCTTCCAATTGGATCTACAGTCCTTGATTTTGCTTTTGCTATTCACGACAAGATGGGGCAGCATTGTCTTGCGGCAACAATTGAACATAAAGTGGTGCCTATTAATCACAAGCTTAAAACCACCGACCAAGTATCTGTGTTGACATCGCCAAGTGTTAAGCCTAATCCCGAATGGATGGAGTATGTATCATCTGACAAGGCTAAACAATGGCTCGATAACTTTTTTAAGAAGAATACCGAAAAACTTAAAACCGAAGCTATACGAGGAAAACAGATGTTTAACGATCTGATGTCGCGTAACCGTATTATTCCCGATAGTAATGTAATGCACAAACTTATTGTGCAATACAAACTTATTGACAGTAACGAACTTTACCAAAAAATAGCTCGTGGCGAAATATTACTCGACGAATTGCTTGAGAGTGTTAAGCATATTAAGCAGATTATTGATGATTGGCGCAAAAAGCGCCGCAACGGTGGTGAAGTAAAAATTCCACTTGTGGTAGAAATCGATTACAAAAAGCCGTTGCTTATTACAAAAGATATTGCGCATATACTTTCACCGTGTTGTTGTCCAATTCCTGGCGATAATGCTTTGGCTTGCACCGACGATGAAGGCATAGTGTTTATTCACCGCAAGGAGTGTATTAATGCAAAAAAACTTGCCGCCACTCGTGGCAAACAAACCACCAAGGTAGTTTGGGGCGATGATTTAGATCCTGTTTATGCACCTATTACCATTCAGGGGTCCGACCGAAAGGGAATGCTTCTCGATATTGCCTCTATGCTCTGCGACAGTGGTATTAATGTTAAGTCGGTAAATTTAGAGGTTAACGATGGAATTTTTGATGGTTCTATTGGCGTGATGGTAAAGAATGCATCTGTTCTCGATGATATTATTTCAAAATTGGCTAAGATTGTAGTTATGGTCAGCCGCCGAAATAGCGATTCGTTGCGTTGATAAATATTCTTCAAATGAACGATATTAAAAACCTATCCGACATACAGTTAGTTACCCATTATAAATCGGGTGGTAATCCTCAGTATGTGGGAGAACTTTATCGAAGATATTCTAAACTTTGTTTTTTGATCTGCCTTAAATACCTAAAAAACAGCAGCGATGCACAGGAGGCAGGTGTTCAGGTGTTTGAAAACATTCTCCATTCTTTAAAAAAATACAATGTTGACAATTTTCGCAATTGGCTTATGACCGTTTGCCGAAACCACTGTTTCTATTTGTTGAAGCAGGAACAAAAAATTAGAGATTTTAACACTTTTTTTGAAAAAAATTCCGAAGAATTTGTGGAATTCGAGTCCGAATTTTATCTATATGGTGAAAAAGACAGTAGAGAAACGCGCTTTGAACAACTTTCGCAAGCAATGAACCGGCTTCCCGATATGCAGAAAGAGTGCCTGAGGCTATTCTTTTGGGAAGGCCGATCGTATGCCGACATTCAACAAAAACTGAATTTGTCGGCAATGCAAGTAAAGTCGGCTATACAAAACGGTAAACGCAGGCTTAAGATTATGCTTGGTAATATGCCCGCCGATGTGTGGATTGTGGCGCTTTTTGTTTGGTGCTGTCTTAATTAAAGTGAATTTTTAAACTATTGTAACAATGAAAAGTAATGTAGAAAATTGTATCGGACTCGAAGATTTGCAAGCCTATGCAGATGGAACTCTCGATAGTTTTGCCCGGGCTTCTGTAAAAGCGCATTTAGACAAGTGCCCTATCTGTGCCGATATTTACGAAGGTTTGCAGATTGCAGCGCAGCAGAATATCAATGTTGACCTCGAAACAGAAAAACTAAATACACGCATATCCGACATTGTAGACAAAAAGCAGCATAATAAGCGTCCAACAATTACTGTGGTGCTTTCGGCTCTTGCTGTGGCTGCATCTATCGCGGCAGTTTACTTAGTTTTTAACGGCGTAAATAAATCTCAGAATATCAACGAAATAGATGTCGTAGCTGAGCATAATCCTAATACCACTGAGCCCAATCTGCCGCAACCCGAAGAGCCCGACAATACATCCGACAATGCTCAAAATGTTGCCGATAATCCTGTAAAGCCGTCCCAACCCGAAGCTAAGTCTGATGACAAACCGTTGGTACAACCGTCACAACCATCTAACCCTAACGAATCGGTTGTTCTGCGTGGCGGCGATTCTGAGAAAGACAACAAGTCTATGCCGCCCGAAACACTATCTGCGATTAATAAACTTATTTCGGCAGGCGAGTTTTTTGATGCAAAAGATATTCTCGAAGATATTCTCAACGATTATCCCGACGACTACAACGCGCATTATTGCCTTGGTGTGTGCAATGTAAACCTCGGCTATTATCAGCCTGCTTTAAAAACATTTGAGCGTATAGAGAATGTGTCTGATTTAGACCAATTTGCTGTGAAATATT
The DNA here is from genome assembly GCA_017394445.1 of Bacteroidales bacterium. Lineage (GTDB taxonomy): Bacteria > Bacteroidota > Bacteroidia > Bacteroidales > UBA3824 > UBA3824. Next base: position 13,242 of record JAFPYT010000300.1, read on the forward strand.
ACAAAGCCCTCTGCCTTATTCACTTAGACCGTAAGCCCGAAGCCAAAAAACTGCTTGGCGAGGTGAATGGACACGGCGGCGAATATGGCAAAAAGGCAGCTGAGGTATTACTTACGTTAGGAGATTAACAGCGGTTACTCTGTTTTAATCTTCTCCGCTATGGTTTGACACGCATTCTCCAACAACTCTATCACCTTGTAAAAATCCTTTTCGTCGCCGTAATAGGGGTCGGGTACGGAGTTGTAGCCAGTGATTCCGTTGAAATAGTCGGCTATGAAGCGGATTTTTTTCAGGTATTCGGGTTTGGGACATATACGGCGTAGGTGCGAGATGTTGTCGGAATCCATTCCAATTATGAGGTCGAAGTTGGCAAAATCGTCGCTCGAAACCTTGCGTGCACGGTGTCGCATTGTGTAACCCTTTTTGCGGGCGGCACTGCGCATACGGCTGTCAGGCTCTTCGCCAGTATGGTAGCCGATGAGTCCCGCCGAATCTACCGTTACGCCTTTAATATTATTTTTGCTTATTACCGAATCCATAACACATTCGGCCATCGGACTCCGGCATATATTCCCTAAACAAACAAATAGTATATTCATTTTTAATTGTTAATTGTGAATTATGAATTGTGAATTATGAATTATGCATTAATCACAATTCCCGCCTCGTTTTTCTTACCGTTCATAATGATGGTGAGCGGATGTTTAAAACGGATATGGCGGAAGTGTGTTGTAGTGTTTATAAGAGTTTGTTTTTCAAGTATTTCTCTATGGATAAAGCAAGTGCGGCTGCCGTTTTGCACTGCAAAATATCCCACGTTCATCGAAGTGATGTTGTGGAAAAAGTGCGAACCGTGCGAAAAGTCGAGCGGATAGTTTTCGAGACTTGTCTCCACTATCACTGCCGCGTTAGTAATCTGCGACCATTGCACGGGAACGCCCAAAAATCTGTCGCTTGTGCCCCAACGTCCCGGACCTATTAGCACATACTTGCGTTTTTCGGCTGCCATTTCGGAGTTGAGATATTCGATTTCCTTGCACATCTCCTGAGTTTCGAGTTTTGAAAACTTAGATTCGTCGATGTAGATCACATCGGTGATGGTGTCGATAATGCCGTTGCCGAGGCTCTGGTTGGTGTAGAGCAGCATCGAAGCCTTGTCGTATTTTGACATATCTATACTGGCGGTGGCAAAGTTGCTTACCATCGGTTTTATTTGCAAAAGGTAAAACGAGGGTTTGCCGTTTTTGTTTTTGTTGAGGTTTACAGCAAATTCGATCTCTACCGGCGAACCAAATGCGTCTTTTACGGCGTTGAGTATCAAGTCGATAGTTTCGGCAAGGGGAAAATAGTTGAATTGTAGCACATCGGCAAAGTTTACAATTCGTGCGCCCGCTCCGTCGAGTCCCGGCGAAAGATATTGATTGTCGTAATCGTAAACTGAGGCAAGGTGTTTTAGTGAACCGTGTTTTTCGGCATCGTAAATATTGAGCAGTTTGAGGGCTGCAAGTTCGCCGTTTTTTAGCAGGTCGATCTCCTTGTTAGAGAGGTCGAGAGCATAAAACTTTGTTTGAGTGGATTTTAGCAGGTCGCTCGTGGTGTACATCGATATATTTGGATATTTGGGCGAAAAACGGTACGACGGCCATCCGCCCACTACGTAACAACCTAATCCAACGCCAATTACTGCGTATCCCTCTTCGGGTTTCATATCGGCAACGGGGTAAAAGTTGTAACTTTGTGCCACACCCGAAATATGGGGATAGAAATAGTTTCCAAACCTACTTCCCACCACCTCTTGGATAATAATAGCCATCTTCTCCTCCTCGATATTGTGCTGAACGGCAGCGTAATAGTTGCGTGCTGTTTCGCTGTAAACCGATGCGTAGATAAGTTTGATGGCATTGCAAACAAGTTCGAGAGTCGCTTCCTTGTTATCTTTTTCGTTTGGAATGATATAGGTGTCGAACACTCCTGCAAAAGGTTGACTTACAGAGTCTTCTGATGTAGACGAAGAACGTATTGCCAAAGGATTGTCGGTTTGACTGATTATAGTCTTGATTTTGTCGCGTATCGAATCGCTGAGGTGTCCTTTGTAAAACAATTCACGGATTTTTTCGTAAGGTGTACTTTTGTCTAACAACTTTATAAACAGGTCGTTTTGATTGATATACTTACGAAATTCGTCGGTGCCGATTATAACTGTAACCGGTGCGAGTATGTTGATACGCTGCGATAGTTTTGTATCTTCAAGATTGTAAATAAGAGTGTCGATAAACGCCAAGCCACGTCCCTTGCCTCCGAGAGAACCCGATGCGAGGGTGATGATGTTGCGTTCGTCGATGCTTGAAGTCTCGTCAAACGATAGAATCTTACCACGTTTTTTGTTGGCGCGATAGTCGGTGATGGCTTTTAGAATTTCGGGACGACGTGTGGGTACATCGTTGATACTGTTGATTTTAATATCGTTGATGGTTTTTGCCAACTGAATTTCGCCGCGTCCCATAAGCCAGATAGAGAACTGGTTTTTAACTGCGTGACGGAAAATTGATTCGTCGGGCATATCTTTGAGCATCAACTCAAATTCGCGTAGCGAACGTGCCTTGCCGAGAATGTCGCCCACACGGTTGCGGAAAATAAAGTCGCCAAAACCGAGGTATTTTATAAGGTAACGTTTAAGATTGTCAAGCAGCGAATCGTCGTTTTTGTTAATAAAGAATACTTTTTCTTCTTTGTAAATCGAGGTGTTGATATCCTTTAAGTCCTTGCTGCTTTGGAATATAACCGGTACGGTATACACTTGGCTGCGCATATATTTCACAAATTTCAAACCAGCCTCGGTGTCGAGCCGTCCTGCCCATTCAAACTCAATGTCGGATATTACGCAGGTGAGGTAGTCTTTGTAACGGTTGAATACCGTAATTGCCTCCTCGTAGTTGCGTGCGTGGAGAATTTTTGGGCGCGACCGCATTTTTACAATCTTGTCAAGTTCTTTTTTCTCAACTTCTTGAATAATTTTTTCCTCCTGACCAAACACAATGTTATACAACATCTCTAAATATTTGGAATAGTAAACCGGCGAATCTTCGATAAGCAGAATCACGCGCACAAGACCCAACTGAGTGTCGTTTTCTACGTTGATGCTGTCTTCGCGGTTTTTTACTATTGTGAAGAAAATATTGCTGTCGCCCGTCCACACAAACAGTTTGTCGATAGAGTTTACAGTGGGCACAATCTCCTCGTAGTGCTTTACCTCCTCTTTTTTGTTAACGAGCAGATACACAGGTACATTATGGTTGATACTGCGGATTTTTTGGCTAAGGTCAACGGTTTCGTCGCTGAGGGTGCCGGGCATAATAATCACCATATCGATATTGGCGTTTTGCACAGCGTCCAAAGCCTCCTCCTCGGTGCTTACACCGGTGATTCGCGGCAGAGTGTATAGACTGAACTGATGCACGTCGCCAAGGAATTTTTCAAAGAAAGAGTCCTCGTTTTCCAACACAAAAGCGTCGTAGAGCGTTGCCACAAACAGCACGTGCTGCACCTTGTACTTCATCATATCAAGGTAGATATACTTGTCGATCATCTGTTGGTTGAAGTATGTTTGCAGCGGTTTGCGGTTTTGGGTTAGACGTTGGCGGAAATTAGCCTCCTTGTCAAAAGTCTGCACTCCGGCGGTGCGGTGAATTATAGAGCGTCCCTTAACGGCGTTGATATATCCGGCAATTAGTTGGGCAATATTGGCGAGCATCTCCTTTTCCTCGTCCACAAATACCTTTGTATCAGGAAAATCCTTGTAGTAAAACACCTCAATGCTTCCCTTGTTGCTGTCGATTGTTACAAACTGCTCTTTGATCGACAGGGGCGAAGTTTCAAACATATCGCTGAGGTATTCTCTACCCTCAAACCTTATTCGAGCGCAAGAATATTCGCTGTATCGCATTCCAGAAGGCAGTGCGGCGCAAATTTCCGACAGAGTGATGTCGATTTCTTTGCCCTGACGGATAATTTCGGTGGTTCGGTTTATGGCGTTCAACTCTTTGATACGGCGGTGGAGTATACGGTTTACCTTTTTGATATTTTCGTTGCTTGCCACGCCTGAGAGCAGCACCACGAGGTTGTTTACAAGATAACGCTCCTCTGGCAAAAACGGGTCGTCGCTGCCACGGTGAAAATTACCTGTGTAGTCGGCCTCGTAAGCATCTGCCATTTTTTTGCGGTAATAAACCTCTATGGTACAGTTGGTTCCGTCTTCGCTGGTGTATGTTTGAGTAAGGCCTTGACCAGCCTGTTCAAAGTTTTCGGATGTGAACACCTTGCCGTTGAAAGTGATACGCGCCACAGCGTATTTCGGATGCTGAAAAGCGTTAGGCAGCGAGTCGCAAATCTGTTTAACGGCGGGGTAAATATCGTCGGTGGGGTGGGCGAGGAGGGTAGAAGCCTGACGCATACTGTCCATCTCTTTTAGACGTTCGGCATACTTATCGCTCAGAGTGCTAAGTTTCTTAGCATTAGTTTGTTGCTTGATTATTTTGAGCAGCAGGTTGGTGGTTTTGTCAAATTTTTCGGAAATATCGTTACCCTCGCGCTCCATCACTGCCTTTTTGTTGGCAAACACCGAAAGGTTGTCGTAACTATAAAGGTGAAACTCGGTGTCGCTTGGCTTGGGCGACGATTCGGGTGGATAAAACGCAGCCTTGTAAGCAATCTTGATTTCAAACTTATAAGGTTTCAGCCTATCTTTCAAGGCGTTGCACCATTGGGTAAAGAAATCGCCAATATTGTAAGTGGGCGGATAATTGGTGGCCGCTATGTCGATAACCGCGTCGGCGTAGTCGCGGAGAAAATTAGATTCGGGCATATTGTGTCTATAATTTTTTAAACACAAACTTACGGAAAACATTTTTTAAAAGCAATTTTTTGAGCCACAAAATACGGGGTGCGCTTATTAAACGTTTTATAATCGTCCAAAAATCACTTCTATACTACTTTTCCTCTCTTTATTCACAAAAAAACGAAAATATTTCAACATAATATTTGTAAATATAAAACTATTTAATATTTTTGCTCAGAGTACTGAGTAATTTTACTCAATGCACTGAGTAAAATTACTCAATGCATTTGCAAAATTACAAAATAATTCCCAAACGTCAAAGAAATAATGCGATGC
>JAFPYT010000301.1 GCA_017394445.1 Bacteroidales bacterium
GTTCGCTGACCACGCTTCCCTCGCTGTTGAATATCACGGGAATAGCCATTGCAATTGCCACATTCTACACGCTGATGGCGGTTGCAGACTACTCGTTGACGTTTAACCGCAGCGTCAAAGACAACGAACGCATCTGCCAAATAATCTACCATAGCATAGACGTTTCGGGAGGCGAATGGTCAAACAACTTACCGCGACCTTTCGGCATAGCCTTCGGCGATGGACTTCCGCAAATTGAAAAATACGGATGTCTGCGCAAGTGGGGCATTTATGACGGATACGTCGAAGACGGCGGACATCACAGCAAAATCAATTTCACCGCCTTAGGTTGCGACAGCGGACTGCCAGAGGTGTTCGGATTCAATATTGTGGAAGGCGACATCTCGCGTTTCAAAACCGGCAACGATTTGATTATAACTCGCTCTATGGCTGAGAAATACGGACTAAAAGTTGGCGACATCATCTTCCCCGGCCTCAACAACCTCGACCGCACTATCGAAATTGTGGCTATATACGAGGATTTGGAAAAAAACACCGAGTTTGGATCTTTGGACGGATTCACAAACATAGGCGACGACCATATCAATAGTTTAAACCAATGGAGTTATACCTTTTACATAAAACTCCAAAACGGAGTTAATGCCGACAAGTTTCTCTCCGAATGCAAAGAGCCTGTCAAGGATATAGTCAGAACGATATACAAAGACGACACACAGGTGCCCAAAGAATATCTCGAAAACGCAATCGAACAATTCAATATGGAATTTCTTCCAATCAAAGACGTCCATCTACATTCCCAAATCCAAGGATTCCACAGGTACAAAGACCAAAAAGTGATTTACACCTTTGTGATACTCTCAATACTTGTTATCGCCATCGCATTTATCAACTATTTCAACTTCTTTATGGCACGTGCGCCCAAGCGTCTCAAAGACATCAACATCAACAAGGTGCTCGGTTGCGATCGTTCCACCCTTGTGATTAAGATTATTAGCGAATCGGTGATATTCACACTCGTATCGTTGGTGTTTGCGGTAATTATCACCAAAACACTGATACCGTGGCTCGTAAACGGAGTGGTAAAAATGGACCAGATGGTATTTTCAAACTACAAAATACTAACTATAAGCATATTGGCATCTATTGCAGCAGCAGTGTTAACAAGCCTCTACCCTGCCCTGCATATCACTTCGCTACCACCCGCGCTCGCCCTCAAAGGCAAGATGACCGAAAGCAACCGAAACCCGCTGCGACTGATTCTAGTAGGATTCCAAATAGCGGCCTCTATCGCGCTGATTATTTGCTCATTGTTTATTCAAAAAAACAACGGCTACATTATGTCAAAAGAAATCGGATTCAACAAGGACAACCTTCTCACAATTTGGTGTCCGCCAGGAATAGTCAAACAGCACGAGAGTGTCCGCACCAAACTCCTCGAAAACCCGACAATCACCGACATCACGTGGACAGGGCAACCTATTGTCCAAGCACAAAATAATTTTTGGAGCATACCAAAAGACGATAATCCAGAAGATTCTTATTTTTTCGATGTCTTGGATGTGGCTAAAAACTACTGCGACTTTATGGGAATAAAGATAACCGACGGCCGCGACTTTACAGAATCTGACGCCAAAGACACCACCTGCGATCGGATGATTTTCAACGAAACCGCACGCAAACGTATGAATCTTACCACTGAAACCAACATCAAGGGAACATATATCAACATCACCGGATTTTGCAACGATTTTAACTACAAGCCTCTGCAATACGGCATCACATCCTGTGCCCTATTCGTTGACCAAGAAGGCACTATGAGCAACCTCTACATCCGCTATGCCGACGGTGCCGATATAAAGAAAGTAAGAGATTACATACTCAGCACATTAACCGAAATCGACCCCAACTTCGCCGTCATCCAGCCCGAACTCAAAACATTCGACCAGCAGATGAGCGATAATTACAAGGGCGAAACAGAGGTGTCGTCGATGATTACCATTTTTACCGTAATAGCCATCATCATCTCCGTAATGGGTATATTCGGCATAGTTCTCTTTGAAACCGAGAGCCGCCGCAAAGAAATTGGCATACGCAAGGTAAACGGAGCCACTATTGTAGAAATACTTTCGATGTTTAACCGCAAGTACTTGATATTAGCGGCAATATGCAGCGCAATAGCAATTCCAGTATCGCTCTTTGCCGTAAGCAAATACTTTGAAGGATTTGCCTACCACTACCCCATCGCACCGTGGATATTTGCCATAGGAATACTCATAGCCGTGGGCATCACCACCTTGGTGGTAACAGCCGCAAGTTTCCGCGCCGCAAGCGAAAATCCTGTAAATACTCTCAAATCTGAATAATTCACAATTCATAATTATCAATTGGCAATTCTAAAAAATATAAAAATATGAAACTTTTTAAACTCAGATCGCTAACCACGCTTTCTTCGCTGTTGAATATCACGGGAATAGCCATCGCCATTGCCACATTTTACACATTGATGTCGTTGGCAGACTACTCGTTCACATTCAACCAAAGCGTCAAAGACAACGAGCGAATTTGTCAGGTAGTCTACAAGACCGAAGAAATATTCAACGGCGAATGGGCAAACTCCTTATCGCGACCGATAGGCATAACACTCTGCAACAAAATTCCGCAAATAGAAAATTACGGATGTGTGTGTACTTCGGGCATTTATGACGGATATATCAACAACGGCGGCAATCACAGCAAAATTAAATTTACCATAAAAGGCTGCGACAGCGGACTGCCTGAGGTATTCAGTTTAAACATTGTAGAAGGCGACCTGTCGAGGTTTAAAACCCCCAGCGATATAATTATCACTCAATCTTTGGCTCAAAAATACGGATTGAAAGTAGGCGACATCGTTATTCCTTACCTCAACAACCCCAACTTCACCCTCGAAATAGTGGCTATCTATGAGGATATGGAAAGCAACACTGATTTTGGCCTATTAGATGGATTCTACAACATTGCAGATCAAAACATAAATGAAAATCAATGGTCATACACCTACTACTTAAAAATTCAAGACGGAATTGATCTCGATGAGTTTTGCTCTACCCACAAAGAAACTTTCAAGAATGTATTAAGAGAAGTATTTGAAAAAGAAGAGTTTCCACAAGAAGTGCTTGACAACTTAATTGAAGGTTTCAGTACAGATTATATTTCTATAAAAGACCTCCATCTGCACTCTGAAATCAGAGGATTTTTCCACAGGCACAGTGATGCCAAGGTGATATACACATACGTGATACTTGCCATACTTGTGATTGTCATCGCGTTTATCAACTATTTCAACTTCTTTATGGCACGTGTACCCAAACGCATCAAAGATATCAATATCAACAAGATACTCGGTTGCGAACGTTCACAACTTGTGCTAAGTATTATTGGCGAATCAATAATATTCACCCTTGTGGCAATAGTATTGGCTTTGGTTGTTACGCGTACCATAATTCCTTGGTTTATCGATGGCGTGGTGGATATGAACCAGATGGTATTTTCTAATTACAAAATACTCACTATAAGCATATTGGCAGCCATAGCAGCGGCAATACTCACAAGCCTCTACCCTGCCCTACATATCACATCGCTGCCTCCCGCTCTTGCACTCAAAGGCAAGATGACCGAAAACAATCGCAACCCATTACGATTTATTTTAGTAGGATTTCAAGTAGCGGCTTCCATTGCCTTGATTATTTGCTCGTTGTTTATCCAAAAAAACAATGATTACCTATTGTCGCGCGACATTGGCTACAACCCGCACAACATTCTCACACTATGGGCTCCATCTGGTATCGTTCAAAAACACGAAACAGTTCGCACAAAACTCCTCGAAAACCCACAAATCACCGACATCACTTGGACAGCAGATCACGTGGTACGCTCACAAGGTAATTATATGAGTACAAACTCTCCCAATAACCCTGACGAAGTGTGTGCTTTCGACATATTAAATGTGGCTAAAAACTTCATTGACTTTATGGGAATAAAAATAACCGACGGTCGCAATTTTATGGAATCAGACAACAATGACACATTGGGCGTAGCAATTTTCAACGAAACGGCACGCCGCAGTATAAACCTCACCACTAAGTCCAAATTTCCAACCGAAAAAATCAAAATTGCAGGATTCTGTTCCGACTTTAATTTCAAACCATTGCAATACGATCTTTCGCCCTGCGCTTTATTTGTTAATCGAGAAGGTAATTTAAGTAAACTCTTCATACGCTACGCCGATGGTGCCAACGTACAAACCGTAAGAAACTACATCAACACCACATTAGCCCAAATCGACCCGAATTTCGCAATCATTCAGCCTGAAATTCAAACATTTGAGCAGGAAATCGGTGAAAACTATAAAGAAGAAAACAATGTATCGTCGATGATTTCCACATTTACCATAATAGCCATCATCATATCTGTTATGGGAATATTCGGCATAGTTCTCTTTGAAACCGAGAGCCGCCGCAAAGAAATTGGCATTCGCAAGGTAAACGGAGCCACTATTGCAGAAATACTTTCGATGTTTAACCGTAAGTACTTGATATTAACGGCAGTATGCAGTGCCATAGCAATACCAATTTCGTTCTTTGCCGTAAACACCTACTTTGCCGGATTTGCCTACCACTACCCCATCGCTCCGTGGATATTTGCCATAGGCATACTCATAGCCGTGGGCATCA
>JAFPYT010000302.1 GCA_017394445.1 Bacteroidales bacterium
CATTGGTAAGTATTCGCTCGTCGGTGAGGTAGTTGATACCGCCGTGACCCGTAAAGTTGATGATTTTTGCACCAAGGTTAAACTGCTTGAGAATATCCTCACGAGCCTGCGGATAGAGGTTGCCACCGATGGTCTGCTGCCGCGGATAGGCATCAAGATAGATTTTTGAAATATTGTATTCAGGGTAATCATCTTCGGTAAAAACTGCAATTTTATCGGCTTGAGTGGCGTGAATGTTCTGATTTTCGTCGTCGGCTACAAAGGCAATGTTTTTTTCCCAACCGTTAAAAAAATTATGCGCATAAAGTTCTATCTTTTTAACGGCAGTTTCGGCTTCAGAACTATTTTTAACTGGGATTCGCCCCACAGCAATATCAGGAAGCCCGGTATATTCGCCTTCATCGTCGTCTAAAAGTGCAAAGTAATCGTCTGATACAAAAGAAAATATACCATCTTCATCGAGCGATTGCGGACTCTGATATGTGGGTATAAAATTGGTATTGCCCTGCGAAACTGTAATATTGTCGACAGTGCCATCGCCAAACAAAAGCACATAGCGGAGAGTGTTTCCCTTTGCGTTTTTATAGAGATAACGAAGATAATCGCGAATAGCCGAAACATCCTTTGCACCACACGAAAACTCATTGTAAATCTGATTGATAGGCGTAACCATAACCGACATTTCTCCCGAATGAATAGCTGCAATTTTATCTGCCCATGGCTTAAAATCCAAAGGTGTTATAATTACCATTTCGGGAGTATTTTGCGCATGAAGATTTTGATTATCAACATTTTCAACAAACTCAGGAATATAAGCATTTTCGGGAGAAAACACAACATATTCGCCAAGAGTTTCGGTTTTGGCAATAAATTTTGCTCCACTATTATATAAGGTGTAATCTACCTCCTCAGGTGCTGTGCTGTTGGTAACGTCCCAAATAATGCAATTTTGAGTTGCTCCTGCAATTTGAAACTCGGCAGAAGAATAGTTTTTAAACGATTGTATATCTCTAAATATCAGTTGTTTATTACTATAAATAAGATTACCTCGGGCATTAATTATAATGTAATCTAAATACCCTTCCGACGATGCTGTGGCTTTGTTGAATGTGATTGAAACGTTTTGAATAATATTATTAACCGATTTAAAATCAAATATTTGCGTTTGAGTATCGGCGTATTTACCAGTATTAGACACCGAATGTGTGGTAATGCTTTTTGAGCCAACGCCATTAAACTTGATATCAAAAATATTATCGGCAGCAGAACGAGCTATCACAGAGATTTTTGCCTTAGCTTCTCCCCCATCAGCGGCAATTGGAAGTTCTATTTTAAAGTCTTGCTGAGTGGCATAAAAAAAATTTTCGCCGTACCAATTGCGCCCCGACATTTGAAGATTTACATCGTTGTTTTCGTGAATGGCATAAAAATCTCCCTGAGAAACAACTGTTTGCGGTGTCGGAGCGGTGGTCTGTTTGGTTATACGGTTGTTGTAATTTGTTGTAACGTTTGATAAAAAGTAGTAAGCACGGTTGTCGAAAAGATGAGTTTTAGGTAAAAAAATACCTTCGCTCTCGTTGAAATTCCAAATATCCTTTGATTTTGCAAAAAAATACACGGCATCGTCGCCAAAGAAAACCTTGTTTTCAATAAGGTCTTGAGGACGGTCGGCACTATTGATAAACGGCAGCAATCCAAAATCATTGCCAAAAACGCGAATATTTTTTGGATTATCAAAACCCCATTCGGAGAGTTTTGTGTAAGGTATTTTGTACACGCCATCGGCATCCACAGCTATTTTTACCCATCGCCCAGAACCTAAGACCGATGTAATGCTTTGTGCGGCAACCATTTGCACACACATTAGCAAAATAGCCGTTAACAATGCAGATTTTTTCACGGTTGTGGAATATTTGGTTTAACTACTTCGAGACCAAGCTCTTTACCCTTTTCAACCATAAGGTTGTATGCCGCCTCAAAAGAATTTTCTATTTTGCCGTCGAGAATCGAATCTTTGATGCAATCTTTTATCAATCCCACATTTTTGCAAGGTGTAATATCAAAGGTCTGCATAATGTAATTGCCATCAATAGGAGGCTGCCAATTGCGGCGGAAGTCTTTCTGTTCCAGCTCCTTAATCTTTTGGCTAACAATCTTATAGTTATTGAGAAATCTTATGCGTTTTTCTTCGATTTTAGAAGTTATGTCGGCGCGACAAAGTATCAAAAGGTCGTCGAGATCTTCGCCAGCATCGTACATAAGCCTACGCACAGCCGAATCGGTAATATCGTCGTTTGAGATAGGAATTGCGCGGTGATGCATTCCCACAAGTTTTTGCACATACTTCATTTTTGAATCCAACGGCAATTTCAACTGCTTGAAAATCTGCGGAATCATCTTTGCACCAAGAAACTCGTGGCTGTGGAAAGTCCATGTGCCGTTTACAAACTTCTTAACATTAGGCTTGGCAATATCGTGAAACAACGCCGCCCATCGCAACCAAATATTATCGCTCATAGCAGCCACATTGTCAAGCACTTGCAAAGTATGAAGGAAATTATCTTTATGACCTTTGCCCTCTTTTATCTCCACACCTTTTAGTTTTACCAACTGCGGAATAATGAGGTCGAGCAGCCCAGTTTTCATCAGCAGCATAAAACCACGCGAAGGTTTTGCCGTTGCCATAATTTTGTTGAGTTCGTCAACAATACGCTCTTTCGACACGATTTCCATACGTTTAGCATTGCGGGCGATAGCGGCTTCGGTTTCGGGTTGAATATTAAAATCGAGCCTACAAGCAAACCTAATGGCACGGAGCATACGCAGAGGGTCGTCGGAGAAAGTTATATCAGGGTCTAACGGCGTGCGGATAATGCCACGTTTAATATCGTTTAGACCGTCGAATGGATCGGTTAATTCGCCAAAGTTGCTACGGTTGAGCGATATAGCAAGAGCGTTAATGGTAAAATCGCGGCGAAGTTGGTCGTCGTGAATAGTGCCGTTTTCTACAATAGGTTTGCGCGAATTACGGTCGTAAGATTCTTTTCTTGCCCCCACAAATTCGAGTTCGGTGCCACGGTAACGCAGCATAGCCGTACCAAAGTTTTTGTAATATTGAACGTTTTTGCAGTGAAGCTTTTCGGCCACTTTTTGCGCAAGATCAATTCCGCTGCCTGCCACCACAAAGTCGATGTCCTTAGACGGAATTTCCATAATAAGGTCGCGCACGTAGCCTCCAATTACGTAAGTTTCTAATTTATAAGCTTCTGCCACCTGCGCAATTTGTTCAAAAACAGGATTTGTAAGTTTGTGCCGTAGATTTGCCATTTTTTAATACATATAATACGGCGGCAAAGTTACAAATTATTTTTTTGCGCAGGACATTTTTTTGGCATTACCACTCTCGTGAAGTCGGCTTTTGCGAATATCGTATGCCATAAAAGCGGCAAAAGCAATGATTATTAGGCTGAGTATCAAATCAATATACATATACAATATAATTATTCCTTTAAACAACTTGCAATTTGTAACACTTTTTGCTATTAACGAATAAAACAGCAAAACCAATATAATTAATACGTTTTTGGTTTATAAATGTTAAAAAAACTGACAGAAATAAGTTTTTTTTGCAACATTATCCGTTTTTTCAGTGTCATTTCTTAAATTTGTCTCGAAAAAAACGCACTAAATGATCAAATACTTAAAAATACTATTAACCCTAACAATGCTGACGGCGCTATCAGCCTCGGCTCAATATAGTGTAGAATGGGCTCAGGGCTTTGGTGGCGATGGTTGGGACGAAGCCTGCACTTGCATCGAAACCCGCAGCGGCGACTTTATCATTGGCGGATATGCCAAACTCAAAGAGCGCAATATGTGGATAGTAAAACTCTATTCCGATGGCAGAGGCAGATGGGGCAAAGCTTACGAAGATTACGCAGTGTCGGCTGCCCACAGCATGGTAGAAACCTACGATAGAAACATTGTAATAGCAGGTTACGCAATTCGTAAACGCGAAGTGCAAAGCAACCTCCTTGTTATGAAAATCGACACCCTCGGCAATGTGCTTTGGCAAAAACTATACGGCGGCACAGGCGACGAGGAGGGATACAAAATTATCGAAACCAAAGACCACGGTTACGCCATTGCAGGATACACCACATCGAATCACGAAGGCAAACCATCGTGGTATATGGTTCGTCTCGACGAAGATGGCAACAAACTGTGGGACAAGCAGTTTATGGAAGGCGACGAAAACCGCGCTCTCGGAATTGCCCAAACTTACGACGGTAATTTTGTGGTAACAGGTTACATCGGCAGCGACAAGGGCGGACGAAAAAATATGATTGTTATCAAAATGGACGACAGCGGCGAAGAAAAATGGATGCAATGGTTTGACTTTAACGATTGGTGTTCAGGACAATCAATTATTGCTACACGCGACAGCAACATTGTAGTTACCGGATTTACAAGGGCTTACTCCATCACCGACTACGATGCCATCACTATGAAACTTACCAACGACGGCGACTCAATTTGGGTGCGCACCTACGGCAACGAAGATTGGGAAGAAGGTACAGATATAATTGAAACTTACGATGGAGCTTACGTAATGAGCGGATTTTCAAAGAGTAACAAGCGCGACAACTCTAATTTCCTAATGGTGAAATACGATTCGCGCGGACACCAAATGTGGGAATTTAACTTTAAACGCAAAAGTCAAGACTACTCAAAATCAATTGTAGAAACCCATGAGCACGGTCTTTTGCTTGTGGGCACCACCAATTCGCTTGGCAAAGGATGGGATTTTGGCGTACTAAAAATGGAAAACGCCGAAAAAACCGAACTTCAATTTCATTTTCCGCTCGATTCTATTTCTGCCACACAACAAAGCGCTATAAATGTTACACTTTGCCTCAATAGTTTTGGCATTCCAGTAAATGTAAAGGTGTATGTAAATGGGCAATTACAAATCAACGAAAACGATTTTCTGCCGCCCACCCAAGCCGATAGAGATGCTGGATGCGATTTTCCGCTTTCTTACGACTTGGCTCTTGCTTACGGAATCAACACAATACGCTATGTTGTAAAAGATTACAAAAACTACGAATTTTCTAAAGAGTTAAAAATATACCGATTGCCCAAACAACGGTTTGTCCGATGATTATAGTTTTTTAACACACCTTATATAATATAGCAACAAAAACCGATGTTTTAAAAAATAAAAGCCCTATGAAAACCATTACCGCAATATTAACCGCTTTTTTGATAGCCGTAGCCACTTCGCTTTCTGCGCAAGACAACGAAATTTTTTGGTTTAACGTGAAGGTTTACAACAAATTTGAAAAGCACAGCCGTCAAAAGCAATACGACTTGCGCCCATACTCTGCCAAAATATCAAACGGCAGCATCAAATCATTCTCAAAGGCTCTGTGGAAATGCACCGCCTCGGGACAATCTATTGCCATTGGACCGTTTAAAAGCTACAATCAGGCTCAGGAAGCTCTCAAACTCTACAAAATGGTAAACGACACCATTACACCACGAGCCACCAACCAAAACCGTGCGTGGTTTCTTGTAAAGGTGAATATTACCGAACGCGCTCACGCATACCAATTTGAACGTATGGCAGCCCGCGTGGCAGAAGGAACCGAAAAAGAATTTAGCGACGTGCTCCGCGAAAGTCTCGCTTTTAAAACCTTAGCAATTGGTCCTTTTGCCGAAAACGTTGATGCCGAAGAAGCCAAATCTCTTTACCGACTTGAAGAATAATCATGGAAAACATTTTTGAAAAAAACACCTTAGAGTTCCTTACCGTAGCCAACGAATACTGCGGATTTTTAGAAAAATCAGAAAAATATACCCGCAAGGATTTCATTGCCAAAATGCAAAAAATCCTTCCACTACTCTATCTCAAAGCCGCAATGCTTCCCGAAACAGACGATTACGCCGACGGTGAGGCAGAAGTTTTTCTTTCGGAATACGACTACGAATATATCAAAAACAAGACCTCGCAACGGCTCGGCTCTGTTGACGGCTACATCAATATTTTCCCAACCGAAGATAATTACGCCGAATACGAACAGGCAGAAATTTCGGAATGTGCCGCCGACATTTACCAAGACCTTAAAAACTTTGCCGAAAACTGCCGTTCAGGGTCGGAAGAGGCAATGTCGGCAGCTCTTACACAATGTCGCAACAATTTTAAAGACTATTGGGGGATACGCCTAATTTCGCTCCAAGCCGCATTGCACCGTGCTGCATATCTCAATACCGACGATGATAACAACGAGGAAGATACATCGCTACAAAACGAAGAATACAACGGCAACAGCCTTATAAACAACTTTTTAGAAAACTACCATAAAAAAATCTAAGTACAATGAAAACATTAGTAAAAATCGCAGTGGCACTTCTGATAGGATACGCCGCAGTAAACGCACAGAGTTGCTCTTCGTCGTCGAAGACAACCACCACCAAGACCACAACCACCACAAAATCAACTACTTCGTCAAAAGCCGACGAATACAAAAAATATGGCGACAAACTCCATACTCAATTTAAAGGCACTGAGGATTTGGCACTCTTAAAAGAGGTTTCGGAGTGGATTGGCACACCTTATAAATATGCCTCCAACCAAAAAGGAGTTGGCACCGATTGCAGCGGATTTGTTACGCAGGTTTACAAGACTGTCTACGGCATTCAGCTCAACCGCTCGTCGTACGACATTATCAAAAACGTTGACGTAGTAAGCCGAAACAATATCAAATGCGGTGATATTCTGTTCTTTGCCGACGATAAAGGCAAGATTTACCACGTGGGCATCTACCTCGGACAAGACAATTTTGCACACGCCGCCACATCGAAAAACATCGGTGTAAAGGTAGATAATCTCAATTCTACCTACTACAAAGAGCATTTTTACAAAGCAGGACACGTTAAAGGTATGAAATAACACCTCTATCCTACCCTATAAACCCACTAACAATCAACGCTCAAAAGCTAATTAGAAAAAAAAATTACAAAAAATCAAAAAAAATAGTGCAAAAAATTTGTACGTTCGGCAAATAGCACTACCTTTGCACCGCAAAACAAAGGAAATTTGGTTTGCAAAGGTTATTAGGTTCGGTAGTTCAGTTGGTTAGAATACATGCCTGTCACGCATGGGGTCGCGAGTTCGAGTCTCGTCCGGACCGCCAACAAAAAGAGAAGAAAGGTTTAGATATTTGACATTATTATTTTGGTTCGGTAGTTCAGTTGGTTAGAATACATGCCTGTCACGCATGGGGTCGCGAGTTCGAGTCTCGTCCGGACCGCCAACAATTCTTCATTCTCCGCATTCCATACAATTTTTTATCATTAGCCGGTCGATCCCCAAAATCGTCCGGCATTTTTTTTATCTGTTTTTTTATTAACTTTGCCGCCGAAAAACAAAAATAGAGAAATGGCAAAACGTAGTTCGTTCAGCGGTTCGATAGGATTTGTGCTTGCAGCAGCAGGCAGCGCAGTAGGATTGGGAAACATTTGGCGTTTCCCGTACCTTGCAGCAAAAGACGGCGGAGGATTGTTCCTTCTTGTATATCTAATTCTTGCAGTAACATTCGGCTTTACACTGTTAACCACCGAAATAGCCATTGGGCGACGCACAAAACGCAGTCCGCTAAGCGCATACCGACGAATGCACCCAAAATTCAAATTTCTCGGGTCGCTCGCTTGCCTTATTCCCATGATGATTTTGCCATATTACTGTGCCATAGGCGGTTGGGTAATGAAATATACAGTGGCATATCTCACAGGCAACGGAGCAGCAGCCGCAGAAGACGGATATTTCACCAATTTTATCACATCCGACTACGAACCCATTGCTTACACATTAATATTCTTATTAGCAACGTCTTACATTATATTTCGTGGCGTTAACAAAGGTATCGAAATGTCGTCAAAAATACTTATGCCAATATTGCTGCTACTTATAATAGGCGTAGCAATATTCAGCCTTACAATACAACACACTGATGCCGAAGGTGTTACTCGCACAGGATTAGACGGATTAAAGATATTTGTAATTCCCGATTTTAGCGGATTAACATTCGACAAACTATCTATCACCATTATGGACGCAATGGGGCAGCTATTTTATAGTTTGAGCATTGCTATGGGCATAATGATTTCGTATGGTTCGTATGTAAAATCAAACGAAAACCTTATCAAAAGCATCAACAAAATAGAGATTTTCGACACGCTTGTGGCGTTTCTTGCAGGCGTAATGATAATACCGGTGGTGTTTGTATTTATGGGAGCCGAAGGCATGACTCAATCTGGACCCGGACTTATGTTTGTAAACATTCCCAAGATATTTGCCTCAATGGGCACATTTGGCAATGTGCTTGGCGCACTGTTTTTTACGATGGTTTTGTTTGCTGCCCTCACAAGTGCGATGTCGATTTTAGAAGCAATAGTGTCAAGTTTTATCGATAAATTTGGCTATACACGCAAAAAAGCCACGGCGATAGAAAGCGGCATAGCTGCGTTTTTTGCCATTTTGGTTTGTCTTGGATACAACGTATTTTATTTTGAACTTTCAATGCCCAACGGTGTTAAAGCCCAAATCCTCGACCTCATGGACTATGTCAGCAACAATCTAATGATGCCCATTGTAGCCATCTGCACCTGCATACTTGTAGGTTGGATCTGCAAACCCCAAAAAATCATCGACGAAATCACCCTCAACGGCGAACCCTTCACCCGCCGCGGTTTGTATGTGGTTATGATTAGATATATCGCCCCGATACTGCTGATACTGTTGCTGATAAAGTCGGTGGGATTGATTTAGAATTGCATCCCCCTCACTCCAATCATCACAAACCCCTCGTACTCGTGCAAGGTGCGACTTTTGATTATCTGTTTGCGGGTTTTGTGTGGAAAGGTGGGCAGAAAATACTCCCAAAAGGTCTTCATCTTGTCTAATACTTGCGACTCACCGCCTTCGGAATATTTTAAGTAGGTGGTTAATAAGGTGTTGTGAAAATCAAGAAATATTGATTTCTTATCTTGGATAGGTGAATTTTCCACGTATTCTATCGGCAAAAAAGGATTTGCCAATATGCCGCGACCTATCATAACGGCAGATATAAAGGGATAGTTTTGATAATAATTGTTAATTTGCTGAGTATCAAGTATATCGCCATTATATACAATCGGATGTTTTAGTAACGTGGCAAAACGTTTAAATGCCTCTAAATCAACCTCTCCGCCATAATTTTGTTTGGCTGTGCGAGGATGGATGGTGATATGCTCAAAGGGGAAACGGTTTATAATCTCCACAAGGGCAAGACATTCATCAGGAGAGGTCATTCCAAGACGCATTTTCAACGAAAACCGTATGTCGGAATATTTGGCGAGCGAATCCAACAATGCAGACAATTTTCCAGGATATGGAAGTATGCCCGCGCCTTTGAACTTGCGATTAAGCATAGGATACGGACAACCGCAATTAATATCTATTCTATTAAAACCCAATGATTTAATGGTAGAAATTAACAAGTCAGCCTCGTTAGGTTCGGAGGTTATAATCTGCGGCACAAGGTTTTCTACGCTTCCGAGATTCGTAGCAAGTTGAATATCACGAATTTCGCGGCGGCGTATTTCACCATCCTCCAAACGAAAAAACGGCGTGAAAAACTTTTTCACACCGCCAAAATGCTTTTGAAATGCATAACGGAACACTGCGTCGGTGAAACCTTGCAATGGAGCCAAGTAAATTGGAATTCTGTCCGTAGGCATTATATATTACTAAAAGTCAATCAGTTAAAAAGCGAATCTACGAACTGTTCTTTGTCAAACAGTTGCAGGTCGGTAACCTTCTCTCCTACTCCTATGTACTTAACGGGTATCTTAAATTGATCGCTGATGCCGAGCACCACGCCGCCTTTGGCTGTGCCGTCTAACTTGGTGAGGGCTATTGCCGAAACCTCGGTGGCAAGGGTAAACTGTTTAGCTTGTTCAAATGCGTTCTGACCTGTGCTGCCGTCTAAAACCAAGAGAACTTCGTGAGGAGCGTCAGGTATCACCTTGGTCATAACTCGCTTAATTTTAGAGAGTTCGTTCATAAGGTTAACCTTGTTGTGCAAACGTCCTGCGGTGTCGATAAGCACCACGTCGGCTTTATTAGCAACGGCTGAATTAAGAGTATCGAACGCCACAGATGCTGGGTCTGCTCCCATAGATTGTTTTATGATTGGCACGTCGGCACGTTGCGCCCACACTTCCAATTGTTCAACGGCTGCGGCACGGAAAGTGTCGGCGGCTCCAAGGTAAACCTTTTTGCCGGCGTTTTTAAATTGGTTGGCGAGTTTGCCTATGGTGGTGGTCTTGCCTGCGCCGTTAACACCCACAACCATAATCACATACGGAAGACCGTCCTTAGTGGCTATGCTGTCGGAGAAATTGTTGGCTGTATTCTCGTTGAGGAGCGAGATAATTACTTCTTTGAGAATTTTGTTGAGTTCCGACGTGCCCACATACTTATCTTTGGCAACGCGTTCTTCCAAACGTTTGATAATTTTCAAAGTGGTGTCTACGCCTACATCAGAAGTAATAAGCGCATCTTCGAGGTTGTCGAGCACTTCGTCGTCAACCTTCGACTTGCCTACGATGGCGCGTTGAATTTTTTTGAACACACTTTCCTTGGTTTTAGCCAATCCAGTGTCCAAACTCTCTTTCTTCTCTTTTGAAAACAGTCCGAAAAGTCCCATATTCGTTTAGTTAATATATTAATTTACAGATAGTTATATTATTATAAATAACATAACTCTGCAAGTGTAAATATAATACAATTTTTTGATATTCCGATAGTTTTATCAAAAAAAAATGTATAAACACACAAAAGCCGGAATTTTTAGATTCCGGCTTTTATATTCCTTTGCGAAAGATATGATTTACTTCAAATCTTTGAGAGCCTCTTTGGCCTTAGCCTGAGGAACGATAGCCTCTTTGAAGCAGTAAGCGCCAGTTTTGGGCGAGCGAACTGCCTTAACGATACGTGTGAGGGCTTTGTCCTGTGCGTCTTCCTTTTTAAGGGTTGCAACTACTTTCTTTGCCATTGTCTATACAGTTTTACTTGATTTCACGATGGATAGTGTACTTTTTCAAGTACGGATTGTATTTTTTCAACTCCAAACGAGCGGGAGTGTTCTTTTTGTTTTTGGTTGTGATATAGCGAGAAATGCCGGGAACACCGCTCTCTCTCTGCTCGGTACATTCCAAAATAACCTGTACTCTGTTCTTATTCTTTGCCATTTTGTTCTAACTTTTTAATTGTTAATAAATTAGTAGCCGAGAAGATAGCCTTTTTCTACGGCTTCGTCGAGACAAGCTTTGAGGCCTTTCTTGCTGATAGTCTTGATTGCGGTTGTTGATACTTTGAGCGTTATCCAACGCTGTTCTTCTTCAAGGTAGAACTTCTTTACCTGCAAGTTGGGAAGGAAAGTTCTCTTGGTCTTTCTATTGGAGTGCGAAACGTTGTTTCCGCGCTGCAATTTCTTTCCGGTAAGTGTACAAATACGTGACATTTTTATTTCGTTTTATTCTTTTTAATCCTTGTTTTTTACGGACTGCAAAATAAGTGATTTCTATCCAATTAAACAAACTTTTTGGCGATGTTTTTTAAAAAAACTGCATTTTTTTTTGAATCTTTTTTATTTTGCTTTCTTATTAATATGTTAATCAGATATTTACGTATATCTACATAAAGTGTTGCTACGGGTTGTTTTTTTATGCCTGCGGTTCTATCATTGCCAAAAACTCTGTTTCTGAGATGATTTTTGTACCGAGTTTTTCGGCTTTGGCTATCTTTGAAGCACCTGGTTTGTCGCCCGCAACCACAAAATTTGTCTTGGCGTTGACACCCGATTGCAGTTTTCCGCCGTTGGATTCCACCATCTGTTCGAGTTCGGCGCGGCGCTGCGGTGTGGCAAAACTACCGGTGACGATGATGTGCAATCCTGCGAGTTTTTCGGATGTAGGAGCGGATGACACTTCGGTTTCGTCGGTATGGAATTGCAGTCCCGCTTTTTCCAACCGCGACAGCATTTCGATGTTTTCCTCGTTGCGAAACCATTGATAGACGCTCTCTGCCATTATTTCGCCAATATCGTTTACCTCGGCGATTTGCTCAATGGAGGCGTTGCGGAGGTTTTCGATGCTGTGGAAATGCTTTGCGAGATTTTTGGCAGCCTGTTCGCCTACGTGCCTGATACCAAGGGCGTAAAGCACTCGTGGAAATGGCACGTTTACCGAATTGCGGACGCTCTCCACAAAGTTTTTAGCAGATTTTTCGGCAAAACGTTCGAGCCTTGCCATCTGCGGCGCGGTAAGGTCGTAAAGGTCGGCAGGAGATTTTACAAGTCCTTGATTGTAAAGCAATTCGATTGTTGCATCGCCGCAATTGATATTCATTGCCTTGCGGGTTACAAAATGAATGATTTTACCCGTAATCTGCGGCGGACAATGCTGATAATTAGGGCAATACGAACCAGCCTCACCCTCGTTGCGCACAAGCGTGGCTCCGCAAACTGGACATTTTTCGATATACTTTACCGGTTGCGCTCCGGGTTTGCGTTTTGAGATGTCCACACGGGTAATTTTAGGAATCACCTCGCCGCCTTTTTCGATAAACACGGTGTCGCCATAATGAAGATCTAAACTCTTGATAATGTCGGCGTTGTGCAGTGTGGCACGGCGAACGGTGGTTCCGGCAAGATGCACGGGTTCAAGATTAGCAACGGGAGTTATCACACCTGTTCTTCCTACTTGATAATCAATTGATATTAAAGGCGATGCGGCTTCCTCTGCCTTAAATTTGTAGGCAATTGCCCAACGTGGAGTTTTTGCGGTAAAGCCGAGTTGTTCGCGCAGACTAATGGAATCAATTTTTATAACAATTCCATCGATGTCGTAAGGAAGGTTTTCGCGTTCGTGATTCCAATAAGCAATATAATCAAGCACCTGAGATATGTCAGAGGCCTTTTTTACGTGTTCCGAAGTTTTAAAGCCCCACGATTTTGCCAACTGCATATTTTCAAAATGCGAATCGGTGGGCTGCGAATCCATCATCAAATAATAAAGGTAACAATCGAGACCACGTTTTGCCACGGCAGCCGAGTTCTGCGTTTTGAGCGCACCTGCGGCGGCATTTCTACAATTGGCAAGAGGAGGCTCGCCAATTTCCAAACGCTCGGCATTAAGACGCTCAAACGAATCGTGAGGCATCAGAATTTCACCCCTAATTTCAAAGAAATCAGGATATTGCGTGGCATTATTTAAAGTTAATGGAATGCTCTTGATAGTGCGCACATTGGCTGTAACATCGTCGCCCTTGACACCATCGCCGCGAGTAACCGCACGGATAAGACTTCCGTGGTCGTAGGTGAGCGAAATAGATGTGCCGTCGAATTTTAGTTCGCAGTCGTAGGTAAACGGCTTGTCGGTAAGGCGGCGGATACGGGCATCGAACTCACGGAGGTCGCCCTCGGAGTAAGTGTTGCCGAGCGAAAGCATTGGGTATTTGTGCGTTACCTGCTTAAACTCAATATTAGTATCATCGCCCACGCGCTTGGTGGGACTATTCGGGTCGTCAAACTCGGGATAATCTGTTTCGAGTTTTTGCAATTCTGCCATCTTTATATCATACTCATAGTCAGATATATCCGGCTGCGCCAGCACATAGTACTTATAGTTGCAACTATTAAGAAACTTTCTGAGTTGCAGTATTTTGGATTGGATTTCTTGATTGGTCATAATACGTTTGCTAATTTACGAAAGACACCTTATATATATAGTATCGTTCTTTGTGCAAAGATAGGATTATTTATTAAAAAAGAACACTCAAAGA
>JAFPYT010000303.1 GCA_017394445.1 Bacteroidales bacterium
GACAGTTGACAATTGAAAATTGACAATTGAGAATTGACAATTAAAAAAAGCAATTTCCTAACGGTAAAACATTAAGGCGGCCATAGCGGCGGGGCACCACCTCTTCCCATCCCGAACAGAGAAGTTAAGCCCGCTTGCGCCGATGGTACTGCGCCACAATGCGGGAGAGCAGGTAGCCGCCCTACTTTAATCAATCCTTCATAACAATTTGTTGTGAAGGATTTTTTTTGTATCTATATCGGATTGTTTGTTTGTATATCTGTATTGATTTGTTTTTTCTTGAAATTTTTTGTGTTCCATATTTTTTTGTGTTTGTTGAAATATTTCATTTTCTTGTGGTTTTTGTTTAACAAAAATATTTCTATTTTTACCCCGATATTTTTTAATTTTTTAAACTCATTAAACAAGATGAAAAAACTTTTAGCATTTATCTGCTCCGCTTTGATGTTTGTTTCGTGTGGAGCACAGAAAGAAAAAGCTCTCGTGGTTTACTATTCGCAGAGCAACACTACAAAAACAGTAGCGCAAGAATTTCAAAAACAACTCGGATGCGATATTGTTGAAATTGAGTGCGTAGAACCTTATACTGGCGAGTTCGGCGCAGTTGCTGCTCGTTGGCAGGAAGAACAAAAGTCAGGTAAAACTGCAGAAATTAAACCTTTGGCAAAAAATATCGCTGATTACAATGTTATTTTCCTCGGTTATCCTATTTGGGGTGGTGTTTACGCCTCTCCTGTGGCTACTTTCTTAAAAGATACCGATTTTGCAGGTAAAAAACTTGTTCCTTTCTGTACTTTCGGTAGCGGTGGTCTTAATACAAGTGTTGCCGAATTGAAGAAAAATGCCAAAAATGCACAGATACTTGATGGTTATGGTGTTCGTCAGGCTCGTGTTACAAGTGCTCCTGCCGAAGTAGAACAATTTTTGATTAAGAGTGGTTTTAAACAGGGTAATTTGATTGAGCTTCCTGAGTTTTCTGCTCAAAAAGAATGTACTGAAGATGAAAAAAATATCTTTACAGAAGCTACATCCAATTATTCTTTCCCACTTGGCACACCTACTACTGTTGGTTCTCGTAAAATAAGCGGTGGCACCGAATACCTATACAATGTTGATGCTGGTAACGGCGCCAAATCGCAAATTTATGTTATAGCCAAAGAGGGTGCAAAGCCCGAGTTTACTCAGGTGGTAAGATAATTACGCCTCAGGTTTATTAAATGTTACTGTTGCCTCGGTTTCGTTGATGTCGATTGTGCATCTACTGCCGAGGGGCAGTGGCATATTTTTTATATCATGTCCGTTTGGATAACCGTAGATGATTGGAATGTTGAGCGGTTCAAAATATTTTTTGATAATAGCAGGTAGCGGAAGGTCGTTGCCTTGATTGTTGTTGATAAATTCACCAACTATAAGTCCTTTAATATCAGTTAATTTTCCTGATTGTTGAAGATTAAGCAACATTCTGTCGACAGAGTAATTTGCCTCGCCTGTATCTTCGATAAACAGGATTGCATCTTTGGTATTGAGGTCGAATGCCGTTCCGCTTAGACTATAGATTATAGATAGATTTCCGCCAACCAAACGTCCTGTGGCATTGCCTTTTACGCAGTTTTCGTTAGTGGGTAGCGTTACGGGTGCACTTTGCGAAAATAATGCTGTTTGCAATGCCGTATTACTCTCTTTATCATTGTTGAACCCACGCATCATTGGTCCAAGCATTGTTTCTATTCCCATATTGTTCAATGCGATATGAAGGGCTGTAACATCGCTGTAACCTATTATCCATTTGGGATTTGATTGCATAGCAGTCCAATCTATATACGGTAAAAGTTGCGCCGCTCCGTAGCCTCCTCTTGCAAAAAATATAGCTTTTACATCGGGATTGTCGATAGCCTCTTGAAACCCTTTAACACGGTCGCCAAGTTTTCCGGCATAACGGCCGTCGCGTTCATATAGGTTGCTTGCTTCTATTACTTCTAATCCCCACGATTTGAGGATATTAATACCTTCAGAAATATCTTCCTCGGAAACGTAATTGCTTGATGCACATACTGCAACGAGGTCGCCAGCAGCAAGATGTGTAGGTGTAATGTGCTGTGTTACAGGCTGCTGATCTTGTATTATAAAAGTAGGGTCAAATGTGTAATTATTCACAATTGTGGTGTCTACTTGTATAATATGAATATCTTCGTCTTTGTGGCAGGCGGTAAATAATATAGCTGCCGATATTATGGCTAAATATTTTTTCATAGTTAATTGTTATAAAAAAACCGTCCAAATGCTCGGACGGTTTTTAGTTGTAAAAGAAATTCGTTAAAGCAGCGAGTCGATTTTTTGTTTCAACGCGCTTTCTGAAATTA
>JAFPYT010000304.1 GCA_017394445.1 Bacteroidales bacterium
AAGATCCAAATATTTCAGCAACGAATCTTCGCCGTTTTGCAATCCGTGAAAAGTCAAAAATTCCTGATAACTTAGACTTTGAATGTGAAATTCTATATAACGGCCTGAAAGATAAGTTGCTAACTCGCTTGAAAACATTTTGGCGTTGCTTCCTGTAATCATTATGTGACATTCGTTGTCGGCTTGGAGACTGCGAAGTGTAAGTTCAAAATTTTTGATGTTTTGTACTTCGTCAACAAATAGAAAATTTTGCTTGCCTTTTTGTAATTTAGCGTTGATATATTTTCCAAATTCAACATTCGACACAATATTATCAAAATCGCTCTTTTCCTTGTTGATATATATGATATTGTTGTTAGGGTTATCTTTTAATTTATTGATAATTAGTTTTATAATACAACTCTTACCGACTCTTCGCTGACCGGTAAGTGCTATAATCAATCCTTTGGTCAAATATTCAGACAGTTTGTCTGTATAACGTGGTCTGTCGTGCAGTTCCATTTTTTTTGATTTTTATAGTTTATAAACTAAAAACTGCACAAAAATAGAGAAAATTTTGTTTATAAACTATAAATCACATTTTTTTTTGAAAATTTTGTTTATAAACTAAATATTTGAATTTTATAGGATAAATTAATTTTTGCTAAATAATAATCTCACTAATCCATATTTTTTGTATCTTTGGCTTTCAATAATTAATTAAATCATTTTTTTATGAAAAAAATCTTCCTTCTATTGCTTGTTGCTATATTTTACAGTGCATTTTCAGAGGCATCCGCCCAAAGCGGAATTGCCGCCAAAAAATTTCAAAATCAAGGCAAGGACAACCTCTATCTCGGCAACGAAAAAACTACAATTGCCGAGGGCGACATCAATCAAGACGGCATCAAAGACCTTGTTATTGCCGAAACCGATAATCCTGTGGACGGTGTAATGGCTATATATTGGGGAACACCAAACGGTTACAAACTTTACAGCGTGTTCAAAACCAAAAACGAGGTTTCTGTATCGATCACCACCAAAGGCGTGCTTAGAATTCAGACCAATTACAAAGAATTATATAGCCAGAGGTACGAAGATGCTGATTGCATAACCTTTACTACCAATGTATATCTTCTTCGTTGGCAAAACAACGGGCTCTACCTTATCGGCGGTAAGACAATTCACGCCGACTGTGGCGATGATTTTGCATACGGCGCGTCGTTCAATCCGCTCACCAACAAGGTGATAACCCTCTGTCAGGATGCCGAGTCGGGCAAGGATTTTCCCGAAGACAGCAAGACATTTACCCTGCCTGCCCACGATTTGCTCCTCCTTGCCGAAATAGAAATCGGCGATTATCATTTTGAGGACTATGGCTACGAATGGCAGCATAATCCTACGGCTGATATTTTTAAATAATTATATTTTATTATCATTATTATGAAAAAATCATTCTTATTAATCCCCGCCATTGCCCTGTTGTCCTGCGGCGGAAATTCTAATAGTACAGACGGTGTGCACACCGTCTCTACCGACACTGACACCACACTTGCCCAGTCGGAACCCGTTGACCAAACTATAACTTTGCCCGATGGTTTGGTTAAGTTTATCAACTCTTTGCCCAAATCTGCCGACAAGCCTTTCTACTTTTTTGAAGACAATGCCCCCAATGCCGAGGGGGTATTCGACAACGATAAATATTATCTATATCCAATCAAAAGTGGCGGTTATGCCATAATTCGCGAGCATTTAGAAACTCCCGAGGATGCCGAAGAGCAATTTTCCTATATTCCATATATTTATAAAGATGGTGAGGCAAAAACAGCAAGCCACTTTATGCCCATTCCCGATATTAGTTTGTTTGTCAACAACGACAAATTGAAGGGATACGAATCCGCCATCAAAGTGATTACTGAGGCTTATAACAAAAATTCTCGCGATTATGTCTACTACGCAGTGTCTGAGAATGAACCTATTATCCATTTAGGAGTTGATTTTAGGAAAATTTCTTTTGACGATAAATTATATCCAATTCTCGCATATAACTTTTTCCTTCCTGCCTACAAGTGGAACGGCGAAAAGTTCGCCTATTATGATATGTTGGCAGAGTTTGTCAAAACCCTTCCTAAGAAGGCTGACAAACCTGTTTATTCGTTTACCGATGAATACGACATCCGACAGAAATATTGCGGAAACAAGATAGACTATTACGCTCTTCCGCACAAAAACGGCGGATATATGGCTTTGGTTTGTTATCAGGCGCAATGCGAGGCTACATTGTTTTGGGATAATTTTACCTACGTGAGCAAAGACGGCAAGATTACAAAAGTTGAAAACATTCTTCCTGTTCCCGATGTAAACGACCTTCTCGATGCCGACAAATGCAAAGGTCTTGATGCTCAGGTTAATGACATTAAGAAACAGTATAATTCCGCTCCCCAAAACTATTTGCTTTACTCCATTACCGACAATGGTGAATTAAATGTGACTATGGAGGGCAACGGCTGCGAGCAGTGGGGCGAAAGCGACCTTGACCTTATGAAAAATGCCGTTTACACTTGGGATGGAGAAAAATTTGTGCTTAAATCGTCCGGTAATATCGCTATGCAGTTTTGGAAAGAGTTTCTCAAAGAATACGACCCCTTGGGTATGGTAGAGGGCGACGAAATGCCTTCTGCCGAGATGATTGCATCCAACCTCGAAATGGTAAAAGAGAATGGTGCCAATATCGCTACTTTCGTTGCCGAAGGTGCGGAGGGGTTTGAGGAGACCGCTATTTGCTTTAAACGCAACGACGGCTCGTATTTGGTAATGGATTATTTCAACCCAAAATCTGATTCTCCACATAGAATTTTGCTCTACAATTTTCGCAATGGCAAAATCTCTTTCGACGAATCCACCGATCTTTTCCTGCCCGAATATGTTGTAAGCCAACAAGATCCGGGTCGTTTCAATCTAAGTAAAGGTTACTATATCAAGAGTTTTACCGACAAAGGCTTCTATGTTGTAGGTCAAGGCGGCGACGGCTACAACTTCGAATGGAACGGCGAAGAATTTATCGACCCAGGTATGGAGTAAATATAAATTCACTGACTTAATTATTCTCATTATGAAAAAATCATTCTTGTTAATCCCCGCCCTTGCCCTGTTATCTTGCGGCGGTGGCAACAGCAACCAATCGCAAACCAACACAGATTCCACCACGGTAGAGACGCCACAGTGTGACGTCTCTACAACCGACACCCTCACCGACATCCAAAAAATTTGGCAACAGATAGAATTCACCGGCAAGGATCTTTTTGACCCCGATTTGAATGGCGACTATATCGACCTTTATTCTTACGGCGATATCCTCTACGATGGTTCTATTGACCTATTGAAATCAGGAGAGTCGTACAAAGTGTTGCTCAACTTACATTCGTATCCCCAAAACGGCGACGCTCCGATGACCGATCCTGCGTTTTCGTTTTTTATCCAAATGTTTGATTACAAGGACGGAAAACTCACCGAGATTCCACTGCCCGACGAACTCAAACCATTCGAATCTAAGTGGTTAGCCTCTTTTAAAGACGACACTTTGTCTTTGAGCAACTATTACACCAACGAGTCAAATGTACTTCTGGTTTGGAACGGCACCAAATTCGTAGCCGTTAGTGCCCCCACAATCAACTCTTCTGCAATTCCAACGCTTATTACCTATAAATGGGACGATGGCGGTTCAGAAAAATTGGGCGAATATTGCCTTTGCGACAACGATGGTAGAATAATAGAATACGGCTGTAAATTGGGGCAGTATGATTATGACGACTATATCCGTATGTGCCGTATCTATTATTCCGGCGATAAAGTCGATTCTATCCAATGCAAAGAGGTCTACTCTTATGAAGTTGATGAAAAACCTGAAATTATGGGTCTATTTGCCAATTCTGCCGCAAGTATTTTTTATAAATTTACCGACAGAGAGAGCGGCTTTTTCTACCCAACCGACAAAGATGTGAAAGACTTTGATCCTAAATCCATTGCCTCTATGCGCAATTATTCCGACAACATCGAAAGCAACCTTGTGCGTTCGTATTACCCGAAGTATGATTTTAGTTTTGTAGAAAAATGGGAAAAGGAAAAACGCGACGACCAAGGCCGCTTGACATATTCTGAATATACCATTGAGGACGAATTAACCAACAAGTACAAAATCAACTATACATACGGCGATGGCGTTATCACCAAAAAAGTCACCCTCAATCGAACCGGCGAGTTTGAAGGCGACAGGGTGAATCGTACAGTCAAATACACCATCACCGAAAGGTATAAATAGAACGGATGTTTATCCTGAATAATTTTTTAACACTATGGCAGTTTCAAAAAAAATAGTAGACCTTACACGCCTTGCGCTGCAAGATCGCGTGCTAACCTACACTGAGCGGCAGACTATCGTTAAGGTGGCGTTAGAGGAGGGTGTTTCCGAGCAGGAAATCAATGCCTTTTTGGATAATATGTTGGCGCAGAGGTTGAAATCCTTTACTAAGGAAGAATTGCGCAACTGCCCCTCGTGCGGTGGACAGATTCCCCTTATATCTGACCAATGCCTCTATTGCGGCACTTTTTTGAACCAACAGCCCGAAAATGTTTACCGTGTGGATGTTGTAGGCGAGGAGGCGGACATCATACGCAGCGAAAACGAAATTACCCAAGAGCAGGAGACAGTCCTCAAAAATTGCCCCGATTGCGGCGCACCGTTCCCTATGTTGAGCAATATCTGCACCCACTGCGGACACGTGCATCACGAGCGTAGAGAGTCGGATTTTAATGTAAAATCACTTATTGAAAACATCGAGGACTCTAACGAAACTCTTTTAAACGCCAAGCCCTACACTTTTGGCGATGTGTTGTTGGCTCATAAGGGCAAGATTGCTATGCTTTCGGTGGTGACGTTTTTTATTGCCAACCAATTCTACGACCTTACTATTATGGTGCTTTTGATAACAATTCTCGGCGGAATTGGTCTTACGGGTTTGATGGAGAAATCGTTGGCAAGCGAGTTCGACCGCGTTTATTTTCAATCGCTTAGCGCCTTCAATGAGTACACGCGATATATCAAGGTGTTTTATGGACAAAACGCCGAGGCTAAGCAATACCTGTCGCAATTTGGCGACACTATCCGTAAGGCGGCACGCAGACGCGTTGTTGTAGGCCTTTATCTCGCTTTGTTTGTGATAATTGTGCTGCTTCTGCCTTTTATTCCTTTATTGTTTATACTTTTTTAATACTGTTGTTATGGAATCAACCGATAATAATGATGTAAAAATCAATAAAACTTCGTGTCAGCAAGAGATGAAAAAAACCGAATGGTCGCTTGCTTGGCTTCAAACACGTTATCCTCAAACAGTGGGAGAGTGTTTCCGCCGGACTCTTTGGCAATATGTGTTTTATCTTGCTGTTTTTTGTTGGTTTCTCGCCTATGTTTGGATTCAAAGCGGGTCGATGTTTGGTCTTGCAACGTATGTTTCTTTTATGACTCTCCTTTTTCTCGGTAGGTCGATGGGACTTAGGCAGGAGGAAGAAAAAGAACAATCTTTGATGCGCAAACCGCCCGATATCAATGTGCAAATCAGTAGGTTGGAGGCTTTTGCCGATTTCCCCGACATCAAAGATTATATCAGCGAGGTGAAAATTGAAAAGCAACGCATCGAAAGCCACAAAAAATGGGTAAGGGTGAAGGCTACTTTGCTTATTACTTTGTATGTGGCTGTGCTTGCGTCAATTATCTGGTATCTTCATATATCTAATATTAATTCTTGACTATGCTCACCGGTCGTTTTGCCCCGTCGCCGTCGGGTCGTATGCATTTGGGAAACGTCTATGCCGCACTTATGTCGTGGATTTATGCTCGTGCTCAGGGCGGACGTTGGCTTATCCGTATCGAAGACCTCGATGCAATGCGATGCCCTCGCCAATATGCCGACGAAATTATCGACGACCTGCGTTGGCTTGGTCTCGAATCTGATGGTGAGATTCTCTATCAGTCAGAACGTGCTGATATTTACTTAGATGCATTCAATAAATTAAAGGCGCAGGGGTTGGTTTACGACTGTTTTTGCAGCCGCGCCGACCTCCGGGCTTCTTCTGCGCCACATTCGTCGGACGGTACTCCAATTTATCCGGGCACTTGCCGCCTTCTTTCGCCTGAGCAAAAGGCAGAGTTGATGAAAACTCGCCATCCTTCGCAGCGGGTGCATTTGCCCGACGAGATTTCGGAATTTACCGACTTGACTTACGGCGTTCAGCGGTGTAATCTCTTGAAAGACTGTGGCGATTTTGTTGTCCGCCGTGCCGATGGTGTGTTTGCCTATCAGTTGGCTGTAACGGTTGACGATGCCCTTTCTGGTGTAACAGAAGTGGTGCGCGGCTGCGACCTTATGCCGAGCGCGCACCTTCAAATTTTTCTGTATAACAAGTTGGGTTTCAACGTTCCCGCCTTTCGACATCTGCCGTTGCTTACCGCTCCCGACGGCCGCCGCCTATCCAAACGCGACGACGATACCAATATGGGCTATCTCCGAAGTCATTACACCCCGCAGCAGTTGTTAGGTGTGATAATGCACGCCGCCAATCTATGCCCCGAAGGCGAGGAGTTGAGTTTGGACCAATGTATAAAACTGATTCATTTAAATTTTTAACTATTATAATTATGAAAAAACTTATTCCAATAATTGCCGC
Organism: Bacteroidales bacterium; assembly: GCA_017394445.1. Lineage (GTDB taxonomy): Bacteria > Bacteroidota > Bacteroidia > Bacteroidales > UBA3824 > UBA3824. The sequence goes on from JAFPYT010000304.1 coordinate 6,700, forward strand.
AGTTGCGCTTATGGCGTGCAACGGTGCTAACCAAAACCAAACATCGCAAAATGCCGATTCATCCATCCCCGTAGAGACGTGCCATGGCGCGTCTCTACCAACGCCAACGCCACACCAGCCTGTATTTGTTCTCAGCGACCAATTAGGCACTAAATTTCTTCTTCAATCACAATTTCAAGATGGCGCAAATCCTACTGCCGACGATTCGTTAAAATCTTATAAGTATGCTATTTACGGTGGTAAAACTTTCCCTGTCTCGTTTAATGGCGTGCAGTTAGAAAACAAAGAAAAAAACACCTCCCGCGATACTTACCGCAATTTCGACAACCTTCCGGGATGGATTTACTCTATGAACAATGGCAAATTGCTCGAAAATCCAAAAGACGAATGGGATGGTATTTGGGATGCCCCTTTGCTTGTAGATAGTTTTTTTGTGGCTGAAAATCAAATTCTTCCTTTTCAAGAAAAATCGGTGGTAACGCCTGCAATGAAAACTGCCTTGGAGAATAAATTCTCTCGCAAAATTCAAGCCTTGCCATCATCTTTGTCGTTTGGCAATAATGGTGAATATCAAATGGTTAACGTTCAATTTAAAAACAAAGGTACTGATGCTCTCGGCGTGTCGGCATTGTTTTTAAATGGTGAAATTTTGGCTGTAAAAGAGTTTCCTGCCCAATGGAACGAAGAATCTGTTTGGCGTGTAGACGATATGGGCGAATTTGGTGGTCTTTATGTAGATTTGGCTACTGTAAACAACAATGTTTTAACTATTTACACTGCCGACTCAGGTGCCGAAGGTTGCAATTACGACCAATATATAATAAAAGATGGCGCCTTTTTCCAAGGCACCATCAATGCAAGTTTTTATCAAGCACCTGAATAGATTATTTTTCTACCGAATTATCCCAAGTAAAGGTATCTTCGCAGTGTTTCAGGATTGCTATGTTAAGTTGTTCCAATTCAGAAAGTTGTATTTTTGAATTGTCGGCAACGGGTTTGTACCAACTCATTTTGCCAAAATGTGCTTTAAGGTCGGCAGAAGCAAAATTGTATCCGTGGCGGGCGTAAATCTCGTTGCGCATTACGCGACAGAGGCTTTTTGAATAGTAGCCTACAAAGCCTGCCATTACTATTTTGTTTTTGGTAACAGCCCAACGTCCTTGGTCTTTTTCTTGGTCGGTGGTGAGTTTTACCCAAAGTTTGTCGGGTTCAAATTCAAACTCGCTGTCGTCTGATTGGGTGGTGTAGAGGTTGAGACCGTTTTCTGATACGCGGAAACAATAATTTTGACCTTTGTATTTGAATCCGTTTACATAGCCAAATTCGCATACAAGGGGTTCAATGTCGCTACTTTGACCGTTGATAATAAGCGAATTACCACTAAAAATGTAGGTTTTGCCGTCGCTACCTTTGTATGTGCCTGCAAGCACGTCGAATTCGATGGCTTTGCCGTTGTAATCATCGGTTGTTTGAGGCATTACGCCGAGCATTTTTCCGTTTTTGTCCTCAAAATAGAGATACTTGGTGCTGCCCGAACCGGGACACGAAATGGTTTTCAACGTGGCTTTTACGTATGTAGCGCCGTATTTGTAGGCTTCGGGATTAACTGCCTCAAAAACATTTTCCTTTACCTTGCGGAGTTTAAGGTCGGCACCTCCATCGTGAGCAAAACCAACTGAAAATGTGAATGTTGTGCCATCGTTTTCGTGACAGTAGAGGTGCATTTCGCCATCGCTCCATCCGGTTTCTGCCATCTTTTGGGCATATAGTCCCATTGTGAGTACTGTAAGTAACAGTAAAAGTGAAAGTTTTTTCATTTTTTTATAAATTAATAATTTGACGTTAATCTTGCATTTTGCCACAAAAATTATACCGAGGAATTTTTATTTTTTTCCCTTTTATTTCGGGAATAATCCTTATATTTGCGGCAAAAGATATTGTTTATGAATTACTTTATTACCAACATAAGAGTCAACAATTTGTTGCATTTGAATAATTTTGATATTCCTATTGCTGATGAAAAACGTCCACATCTTATTATTACCGGCAAAAATGGAAGTGGAAAAACTATATTGGTAAATGCAATTGCTGAGTTTTTGGATAAGATTAAGGGGGACTCTTATTTAGAGTTTTTAAAATATGACAATGAAATTAAATTTTGGCAGCAACGAAAGAATCGTACTGATTTAAATGTTACAGATCGAGTGCAAGCCGAAAATCAATTTTTATCTATACAAAAACAGCAAGATAATCTTTGCGGTAAGGTTAATATTTCCTTTACGAATGTTGCTGATTTAATCAAAAAATATCAAAACGGACAATTTATTTTTGCATTTTATCAGGCAACTCGGAAACCCGAAATGTTAGAGCCTAAGAATCCTACCAAACCTGATTTCAAAAATAAATTTGCTATAAAATCCACCGTTACAAATCAATTTTTGAATTTTCTTTCCGATTTGAAAATTCAGGAGGCTCTTGCCCGCAACGAAAATCAGTTGAAAGACGCCGAAGATATTAAAACTTGGTTCGATGATTTTGAAAAACTTTTGTGTGAGATTTATCAAGACGATGATTTAAAACTTGAATTTAACTACCGCGATTATAGTTTTAGAATCTTAACCGAGGGAAAAAGTTTTAAATTTACTGAATTGTCGGATGGTTTTTCGGCTATACTTGACATCGTTGCCGATTTGATACTAAAAATGCAAGAAAAATCCAATGTAACAAGAAGTTATCAAAAAGAAGGCATCGTGTTAATTGATGAAATAGAAACACACCTTCATCTTGCTTTGCAAAAAAATATTTTGCGGTTTTTAACAAGAGTTTTTCCAAATATCCAATTTATTGTTACCACTCATTCGCCATTTGTGATGAACTCTTGCAACAATGCTGTCGCTTATGATTTGGAACACAGGGAAATACTTGGTGATTTAAACGAATATTCTTACGAAAGTTTGGCTGAGGGATATTTTGGCGTGGAGACAGAATCAAGTTATGCACAAATGCAATTAGACAAGTTTAGAAAAATATTGGTTAAAGATAATAATACAGAATCCGAAATAGAATCTATCCGACAATTTATAATAGATTTTGAAAAAATACCCGAAGCAATTTCGCCTATTATTGTTGGTCGTTATAGGCAGTTATATAATGAATTTTCCGATAAAATTAGGAGGTATTCAAAATGATAAGGGTTTTCAAATCGAGTAAGATTCCAACATCTTTGCTCTCTCAAAAAGCATTTGACGGAGAGGATGTTAAACAACAATTGCTTGACGATCAATATGAAAAATGCTATATCTGTGAACGTAAACGAGATACTGATTTTGAAATCGAGCATCTGAAAAGCAAGAAAAACAACGATGATTTAAAGTATAATTGGAAGAATTTGCTTTATGCTTGCAGTTATTGCAACCAGAAGAAATCGGATAATTACGATGACATTCTTAATCCATTGTCTGTAAATATTGAGGATGAAATTATTCAACACTTATCATTTGATGGCAAAAGTGCAGTTTTTACGGCTCAAAAAACATCTGACCAGCATATTGCAACAGTAAAATTGTTGAATTTAGTTTTTGGTAACGCATTCAAAATCAAAAAGATAAAAGAGCAACGTTTGTTTGAGCAATTGTTAAGTACCATTAATGATTTTAACGGTAAAATTAAATCGTATTTAGAACATCCAAAACCTGAATTGGCTAATGCCATTAAAATAGAATTGAACAAAAAATCAGAATTTTTGGGTTTTAAATATTGGATTATTAAGAGTAACAACATTTTGAACAAATTGTTTGCAAATGATATTGTTTGGAATAAATAAAATATAATAGCGAGTTGCTATCATATAAAAAACACACCTATGAAAAAAGCATTTCTCATCTCTGCCCTTGCTGTTGCCTTAGTATCTTGCGGCGGTAATTCTAACCAAAACCAAGGCGGTGCGCAATCTGCCGACTCTACCAATGCGCAAAATGTTGAATCTCAACCTTCTGCTTCTCCGATAGATGTAGGTGATATCGAAGGATATCCTGCCAACGAGGTTTCAAAAATTCTTAATTGTCCCGACGACGAAGAATGGCTTTACCCTCCGAGCGATGGCGACTCTAAGTTGATTTTTGCGTATAATTATTCCGACGAGATGGATCTTGATGTAACCAATACTGTTGAATGTTACCCGATGAATGGCGGCGGATATTTGGCTCTACATACCATCACGAAGGAGGGTTATCTTGGCGACGGTTATATCGATGCCATCGAAAAATTTGACGCTTACATCTACAAGGATGGCAAACTTACGCCCAAAAACGACATTCTGCCCCTACCTAAGTTTGAGGATTTTGTCAACAGCGACGAACTTATTGCCTCGCCCCACAAAGAGCAATTTGAAAAAGAGTGCAAAACAAAGGACGATTATTCTTACCGGCTGATTGCGGATCAAAGAATCAAAGTTGGCGCAATATCTCAGGATGATTTTCCTTACACTTTTTACCAATGGGACGGTTCTAAATTTGTGCTCTTTAACTCTACCTACTCCACCAACAAATATTCCGTTGCATATCCGGGACATCTTGCAGGATTGTATGTTGGCAAACCCGCGCCCACGCAACTCAAAGGCTATAACGTACAGACCAAGGGAAACCAAATGGTGTTTAGTCGCAGCAACGATGAATTTATTCTAACGCTTGGCAAAGATAACGTAATCGACACTATAACAGTAGTTTCCGACCGTCTTACATACAGTATGTGTGCTACGGGCGGCTGCAATGCTTTTGGCGTGGGATTTTCGCCCGTTGACGATGGTTTTGGCATGCAATACAGCGGTGCACCCGATTATTTTATATTTAAAAACGGTGTATGGGTGCGCGTAGTTGAAGCCGAAGATGGCGGGGTAATTGAATTTTATACCACTAAGGATGCTTTAAAAAACGTTAAAGGTGCTGATAGTAAGATTGTTAAACCGTCGGAAGATGCTTGGAAAGGCGAAACTGCCGACCGAAATGCAAAGGTTTCTATTATAAAAATTTATAAGCGAGGTGGTTTTTGCGAAACGTGCACAAATCTTAACGAACAACAAAAAAACGACCTTATCCGCAAAATGTATAATGCCGTTGCCAACGACCAAGAACTTACTAAAAAGCATATTCAAATAGAGGACGAAGAGTCGGGACTGCCTGTTGACTATGATTATTTTTACAAAGGCGACCGTCTTGTAATGGTAGAAGTTTCGTCTGGTGACGGTACTATGGTTGATAAAAAAATATATGTTGACGATGATTGTCCTTATTTTTGCCTGATAGAAACCCGCTATCCCGACGGCACAAATGCTTTCGACCGTATTTATATTTGCGGAGGCATTATTTATAAGTATTTGGATAACAGTAAAAAGGAACTTCCGCTCACTTCTGAGGTTATGCATCGCGAGCAAAAATCCATCAGTCATCTGTTGTTCATAGCCAAAAACAACGAAAGCAAGGCAAAATAGTTATTCTTCAATTGCCGTTTCTCCGCTCTCAACCTCACGCAATCGACGTTCGATAGCACGTGAGCGAACTCCCGCAGTGTCAATTACATTGGCGGCTTCGGTGAGTTTTTTCTTGGTTTTTTCGAGAATGTCGCCAAAGGTTACAAACTCGGTTTTTACTTGCGACAGCAGTTTCCAAACCTCGCTACTGCGTTTTTCGATTGCCAAGGTGCGGAATCCCATTTGAAGGCTCGACAAAAATGCCGCAAGGTTTGCCGGACCTGTTACTGTTATCTTGTATTCGTTGCGCAGAGTTTCAAAAAGTCCCTGACGACGGAGAATTTCGGCATAAAGTCCCTCTGTGGGCACAAACATTATGGCAAAATCGGTTGTGGCGGGCGGATTGATGTATTTTCGGTGAATGTCGGCGGCGTTTTTCTTAACGGCGGCTTCAAAACGGAGCGATTCGCGTTCAATGTCGGTGCCTGTGTCGTAAGCGTCGATGAGGCGTTGATAATCTTCGGTGGGAAATTTAGAATCTATCGGCAAAAGCACGGGATGTCCGTCGGGGTCGCTACCGGGAAGTTTAACTGCATATTCTACACGCATTTGCGAATCTGACGACACCGCCGCATTGGTAACATATTGCTGTGGCGAAAGTATCTGCGAAAGTATTGCGCCCAACTGCACTTCGCCAAGGTTGCCACGCGTCTTTACGTTTGAAAGCACTTTTTTGAGGTCGCCCACGCCGGTTGCCAAGGTCTGCATTTCGCCTAAACCTTTGTGAACCTGTTCAAGACGGTCGCTTATTAGTTTAAACGAATCGTTGAAGCGTTTTTCTAATGTCTCTTTAAGTTTGTCGTCTACCAACACTCTGATTTCATTGAGTTTGGCTGTATTCTCCTCACGTATTTGTTTAAGGTTTTGGTCAAGGTCTTCGCGTATCTCTTTCAGCCGGTTAGAGAATAGTCCGAGTTGAATTTTTTGGCTCTGCGCCAATCCGTCAACAGAGTGGGAGAGACCCTCGCCCATAAGTTTGAACTGAGCGATGTTTTCCATACGGTTTTCGCTTTCTGCGCTGCGGCGTTCTTGACGGGCTGACTGAAATTCCTCGCGTATAATGCGTTCCTGACGGGCTATTTCGGCAGTGAGGGCTTTTACGGTGTCGCTCATTGCGGTGATTTCTTCGGCAGACTTGTTGTTTTTCCTTGTGAGTACCAAAATAATGTTGATGATGCAGAATATCAGTACGGTAATGAGTAGTGCGGTTTCCATTTGGCGTAAAGTTTGTACAGGCAAAGGTAATAATTTTTTTGTAAAAAATAATTACTATCTTTGCACCGTTATTAAAGTAAAAAATCCGGCACTGATGAAACCGATTAAGATATTAATAGGCATAATGGCATTTGTAATCACTTTGGCGGCACATTCGGGCGCAATGGCTCAACTGCACACCAAGGTTTACCTTTCGCCCCGCATCACCCTCGGATGGTGTTTCTATACCGGCTTTACCTACGGTGTGGATTGCAGCATCGGACTGTTTAACCTCAAAACACAAGACCCTGAAATAAACGTACTTATGTCGCCGCAGATTTATTTTGTAAATTATAAAAACTCGGTGCAGACGCTTATTTCGTTTAACGTTGCCTTAGAGTCTGATTATTACCGCTTAACGGCAGGAATGGGTCAGGCTGTCACCAAGTGGGGATTCAAAAACATCAACCACAACAAGGCATTTGGCTACAATCTCGGACTTGCCCTCAGCACCACCAGCAAATATACCCCGTGGGCAGAGGTAAAATCGTTTATCTTGCACTCAGGTTATTGGGAGTTTTATTCGCGTCCCTACTACCTTATGGCCGGCGGCTTCTTCCGCCCCGAACCGTATTTGATTTATGAAAGAGATAATTAATGTATGGAAACCTCATTGATATATCACGGTAGCAATGTTGTGGTTCAAAATCCTAAAATTCTTGTGAGCGGATTTTATAAAGATTTTGGCTTTGGTTTTTATTGTACACGTTTTGAAAAACAGGCTCAGCGTTGGGCTTTGAGTCGCAAAAATGGTAGTGAAATATCTGTTTATGAGTTTTCTCCTTTGCCTAATTTGAATATTTTGCAGTTTGATAAAATGACCGACCAATGGCTTGATTTTGTGGTAGAATGTCGCAAAGGTGTGGAACATCAATACGATATTGTAGAAGGTCCAATGGCAGATGATCAGATTTGGGATTATGTAGAGGATTTTGCTTCCGGCAATATTTCGCGCGAAGCGTTTTGGGCTTTGGCAAAATTTAAATATCCCACCAATCAAATAGTTTTTACTACCGAAAATGCCTTAAAATCAATAACCTATAAAGAATCTTACTCGTTATGAAAAACATATTTTTCCCCGATGAGGATGTTACCGAAAACGACCTCTATTTTGTTTGCTATATGATTGAGAAGGTTTCGCGGCAGATAAAGCAACCTAATAAATATACAGTTAACAAAATGGGTTATAACGAGTTAGTAAAAAAACTATCTTCGGCAAACGTTCTTCATTGTCAAAATCCTTTGCAAACATCTGCCGAATGGATTGATGAGTATTCGTTGGAGCATGGCAGTTTTGATGTGTCGGCAGTTGACCCTTATTACTGCGAAAAAATTCCCACCGAAACTCAAATGGGAAAAGTTTATAAACGGTTGATTCTTAATACTATGCTCATAAACGAAGATTATGCCCAAGCCATAATCCGAGTGTATAACAACGACATTTGCCACACCCTCGACAACTACAATTGCAGTGCCTACTACGAACCCTCGCCGTATATTGCACGAAGTTATTTTGAAGGAGGATTCTAACATAATAATTCCCCGTATTTTTCTTTTTTTTATTACGTGTAAAACCGTATTGCTATTAAATTTTATACGTACGAACTTTGCGGTATCAATTTACTAACATTTACAACAATGAAAAAGCGTTACGTAATTTTTACTGCAATTATCGCTATTATTGCAATTTTGGGCTATGTAGTGCCCGAAGAATCAGGTATTTGGGAATTAAGCGACAATATCTCCACCGCCGACATTGCGTGGATGATTACCGCCACAATTTTTGTGCTAATGATGACACCCGGTCTGTCGTTTTTTTACGGCGGAATGGTGCGCAAAAAAAATGTTATCTCTACCATTCTGCAATCTATTATAGCAATGGGAGTTATCAGTGTGCTTTGGGTCTTTGTTGGCTTTTCGTTTAGTTTTGGCGAAGACCTCGGCGGACTTGGAATTATTGGTAATCCCGCCACATATTTTATGTTTCACAATGTGGGCGGTGCCGCTACCGATCAACTTTCTATGCAATTAGGACTTACCATTCCGCTTGCACTTTACGCTTTGTTTCAAATGAAATTTGCTATCATAACCCCTTCGCTTATAACGGGTTCGTTTGCCGAAAGGGTTAGATTTTCGTCGTATATGGTGTTTATGGCTCTGTTTTGTATTTTTGTTTATTGCCCCTTGGCACACATGACTTGGCATCCCGACGGACTTTTTGCCAAAATGCACGTTAAGGACTTCGCCGGCGGTATCACGGTTCACGCTTCGAGCGGTGTGGCTGCCTTGGTGGGCGCAATTTTTCTTGGTCGCCGCAAAGAAAAGAAATCTGAGCCTGCCAACGTTCCCTACGTTATTCTTGGTGCCGCTCTGTTGTGGTTGGGATGGTTTGGTTTCAACGCCGGAAGTTCGCTTCACGCCGACGGAATGGCTGTAAAGGCTTTTCTTAACACCAACACTGCCGCCGCCACAGCAATGCTTTTGTGGATATTTTTAGATTGTCTTACAGGTCGCAAACCTTCGGCAATGGGCGCGGCTATTGGCGGAGTGCTTGGTCTTGTGGCAATTACGCCCTCGGCAGGATGGGTTTCTATCGGCGACAGCATCACAATAGCCGTTATCACCACATTGGTTTCTAACTTGGCATGCCATTGGAAAAGTCGCACCTCGGTCGACGACGCTCTTGATGTATTTTCCACCCACGGCGTTGGCGGTATTGTCGGCACGGCACTTTCGGGCGTGTTTGTCTACAAATACGAATCGGATGTGCTTGCTGTCGAAGGAGTTACGCATCTTCACTTTTTCTTCAATCATGTAATAGCCCTTGCCATAGTGTTTGTGTACACATTTTTGGTAACATACGGACTTTACTACCTCACCAACAAGATGATACCGATGCGTGTAAGCGAAGAAGACGAACACATTGGTCTTGACATCTCGCAGCACGACGAGCACTACGGCCGTCCCGAAGTAGGCAAACGCGAACTCGCCGAATATTACAGCGAAAAACACGAGGAGTAAGGGGGAAATTTGTTTACGACACATTGTTACAAAAACATTGTCATAAATATTGGTGCGAGAATCATCTTGCCGTCTACACGTAAATCTTTGGTGTATAGTAGATAACGTTCTGATATTCTTTCGGCGAACTTATTGCTGAATGTGTCGAGCGATATATGTGCCTTGTAGCCGGAAGATTTAACTTCAATCGGACATATTTTGTTGCCGCGTGAAATTAGAAAGTCGATCTCGTAATTGTGCTTGCCGCTTTCATTGGGCCAAGTGTGGTAAAATAGTTCGTTGCCTCCTGCCTTTAATGCCTGAGCAACAGCGTTTTCGTATACATATCCCAAGTCGGCAGACAATTTATCGTTGAGTAGTTTTTGATAGATGATGTTGCCAGTGTAATCCTTGTCTCGAAAAGCGAGCGTTATGAATAGTCCCGTGTCGTTCAAAAACATCTTGTAGCGGTTGCTGTCGGCGTGCAATGTCATTCCAACATTTGGATCATCGGCGTGGTGCGACATCAAAATAACTTTTGAATCTTCCATATCCTGCAAAAGTTCTTCCACCCGTTCTTGTCGTCCATTTTCTAAAACACTTGATATCTTGTATTTTGCAGCGTTTTTGCTTAGTTGACCAGGTATTGAATTAAAAATTTTGGTTGCCCTGCCTGTCGGGTCTATTTTGCGAAAATCATCGGCATAGAGTTCAATTATTTCTCGTTTTTGGGCATCTACTATTTCCAAGTTGTTGGTTTTTATATATGTTTCAACGGCTTGTGGCATTCCGCCCACAAGCATATATAGCCTATAATCGCGCATTAATTGACGTGCCATAGCATCGCCCAACGATATTTTCCTATTGAATGCCTCTTTTAACATTGGAATAGTAGTGGTATCACCCAATGCCCACTTAAACTCTTCATAATCCATAGGATAGAGCGTTATTCTTGTCTCTTCGCTTGGAATTCTGATATCGCGGATGTTTTTTTTGATAGAGATGAGCGAACCTGTTTCGATATAGTCGTAGCGGTGGTCTTTAACCAGTTTTTTTATTGCCTGACGTGCCAATGGACAATCCTGAACTTCGTCGAAGATTATCGCCGATTTGCGCTCCACAAGATTGACTTTGTAATGGAATTGCAACCAAAAAAATATTTTATCAAGGTCTGAAATGTCTGTAAATAAATCTTTTACTGTTTTTGGCGCATCGGTAAAATCGATATTAATGTATGATTCGTATTCATTTTTTGCAAATTCTTCGGCGAGAGTCGACTTGCCCACACGCCTTGCTCCTTGAATAAGGAGAGCCGTGCTACCGTTGCGTTCTTGTTTCCACGCAAGCATTTTGCTGTATAGTTTGCGTTTGAATATAATCTGAGCCATAATTCTATCTTTTTTGATAATGCAAATATAATTACTTTGTCAAAAATCTCAAAATGTTTTTACCCAAAAATGTCAAAAATCTCAAAATGTTTGCCAGATTTTGTCTGTTTTGTCAAAAATCTCAAAATGTTTTTGCCTAAAAGTGTCAAAAATCTCAAAATGTTGTGGCTATTTGCAAATTTCAAAATTATTTCTACCTTTGCCCCGTAAATTTATTTAACCAACTATGCAGAACGACATTTCAGCCGCTTTATCAGCATTACAAGAGGGTAGGGTTATTCTTTACCCCACCGACACAGTTTGGGGATTGGGTTGCGACGCCACTAACCCTGAGGCCGTGGAACGTATTTTTGAAATCAAAAACCGCCCCGATTCCAAATCTATGCTCGTGTTGGTTTCTAACTTTATTATGCTGCAACAATACGTGGAATCGGTGCCGTTCCGCGCTGTGGAACTTATGGACGAGGCTGTGTCACCCCTTACCGTTATCTATCCCGAGGCTCGCAACCTTGCCAACAACCTTACCGCCGAGGATGGCAGCATCGGTATCCGTATCCCCGACGACGATTTTTGCAAAACTCTTATTTCAGAATTTGGAAAACCTATCGTATCCACATCTGCCAATATATCAGGTCATAAGCCAGCGGCATTTTACGCACAGATTGAAGACGAAATCAAGCAGGCGGTAGATTACATCGTAAAATATCGTCAAGACGATACCACTGAGGTGTCGCCATCGTCGATTATCAAGGTAAATTACAACGGAACTATCACTAAGATAAGATAATATGTACAACAAAGACGAATACAAATCGCTTTTGGAACGCCTTGGCGCGTTGAGGAGGCATCTTTGACATCGACCAAAAGCGCATTACCGTAGAAAAAAACAAGGCTGAGGCTGATAAACCCGAATTTTGGAACGATGCCAAAGCCGCCGAAGATTTTTTAAAACAATCGTCTGTAATTAAAAAGTGGGTCGACGACTACGATGCCGCCCAAACTGCCGTTGACGACCTTTCTGTGGCGGTAGAGTTTGCCGAGGCTGGCGAAGATTCGGGCGAGTACGACGAACTTTATGCTGCGGCTCTCAATCTTATCGAGAATCTTGAATTTAAAAATATGCTCAGCAACGAGGAAGACCACCTCGACGCTATTCTTAAAATAAATGCCGGCGCGGGCGGTACCGAAAGCAACGATTGGGCTTCGATGCTACTGCGTATGTATCTCCGTTGGGCTGAGGACAATGGCTTTAAAACCGAAACCACCAACTATCAAGAGGGCGATGAGGCGGGTATCAAAACCGCATCTGTCTTAATTTCAGGCGAAAACGCTTTCGGTTGGCTCAAAGGCGAAAACGGCGTTCACCGCTTGGTGCGCATTTCTCCGTTTAATGCTCAGGGCAAACGGCAGACTACTTTTGCTTCTGTTTTTGTGGTGCCGCTTATCGACGAAACTATCGAAATTACCATCAATCCATCTGATTTAGAGTGGGATACATTCCGTTCGTCGGGTGCTGGCGGTCAGAATGTCAACAAGGTGGAAACAGGCGTTCGTGTGCGCCACTTGCCGTCGGGTATTGTGGTAGAAAACACTGAAAGCCGCACGCAAGGTCAAAACCGCGAAAATGCCCTACGCATACTTAAATCGCATCTTTACGAAATTGAACTCAACAAAAAGCGCGAAAAGCAAGCCGAAATTGAGGGTAAGAAGAAAAAAATAGAGTGGGGCAGCCAAATCCGCTCATACGTAATGCAACCCTATAAAATGGTAAAAGACCTCCGTACCAATATTGAAACCTCTAACGTTCAAGCCGTTATGGATGGCGATTTAAACCAATTCCTCAAAGGATATCTAATGCAATTTGGACAGGAATCGTAGGAACGTGGTTGTGTTGTAGGGACGCGGCGTGCCACGTCCGTCAACCAATCATATTTTCGGATACGAAATTTTACATTCTACCACAAACGATCCCGGAAATTCACCAATGATTTTTTTCTTCAATTTTGTGGCGTCTAAACGTGTGCGGAAATTGCCGGCTCTTACCTTAAAGTAAGGCTGTTCGTAAACTACCATAGCCTCCTCACCGTCAACGAGTTCCAGGAATTTCTTTTTTGCTTTTTCTGATTTTTCGCGTGCATCGCTACCCGAGCCGAAAAATATCTGCACGCTGTAACCGTAAAATTGACGTTTGCGGTTGGCTTCTATAAGTGCGCGCTCAATGTTGCAGAGGTCGGCTTCGCAGTTCACAGTTGCCTTTGCGGGGGCGTTGTCGTCGGGAAAAATGCCGAGTTCGCTGATGTCAAATTGTGCGCGTTGGGCGTTTGCCACGCCGCCAAACAGCATTATTGCAAAAAATGCTGCCACTATTCTATAAATTAAGGTGTGTTTCATATTAAAAATCTAATCTTTTGTGTATTTTTGCAAATGTTCCGATTGCCGGAATTCGATTGCAAATATACGTTATAATTTTAAAAAAACAAAATGAGCGATAATCACGAACCTGAAAAAATATCTATTCCCAACGGCAAGCACGGTTTGATTGCCAAAATTGCCGAAAAAGCAGTAAAAACCAATCCAGAAACCATTCTCGGCATAGGCGATGATGCCGCAGTGATTAATTCGGGAAACCTCCGCACTCTCGTTTCTACCGATATGTTTGTGGAGGGAATACATTTCAACCTTGTTTACACGCCCCTCAAACACCTTGGTTGGAAGGTGGTTTCGGCTGCAATTGCCGACATTATTGCTATGAACGCGCAACCTAAGCAAGTAATGGTTTCGATAGCAGTATCTAACATATTGATGCAGAGTCAGATATTAGAAATTTTCGACGGCGTAAAACTTGCTTGCGAGCATTACAAGGTAGACCTTGCAGGCGGCGACATTACAAGTTCTATGCGTGGCTTAACTATCTGTGTTACAGCCATCGGCACTGCCAAAGAAGATGATATTGTTTACCGCAACGGCGCACGTCCCACCGATTTGATTTGTGTAACGGGCAATCTCGGCGGCGCTTATATGGGCTTGCAACTTTTGGAGCGCGAACGTTCTGTGTTTGAGAGCACAGGAGTGCAACCGAAACTCGACAACAACGATTATATTCTCCGCCGTCAACTCCGTCCTGAGGCGCAAATCGAGTTGTTAGATTATTTTAAAAAGAAGGAAATCAAACCTACTTCGATGATTGACCTCTCTACGGGACTTGCCGACGAACTTATGAACCTATGCCGTGCCTCGGATATGGGCTGTGAGATATTTGAGGAGCGTATTCCCATTGCCGACGAAACCAAAAAAATGGCAGAAGAGTTTGGAATTATGCCCGTTGTGGCTGCTCTCAACGGCGGCGAGGATTACGAAATGCTCTTTACTATCGAGTTGAAAGAGTACGAAAAAATCAAGGATAACGACTTTTTTACGCTCATCGGCTCTATCAACACCGCCGACAAGGGCTCGTACATAGTTATGAACGACGGCAATATGATGCCGCTTTCTGATTCGTTTAATTCGTCAAACTAATAATCAAATTGTTAATGACAGAACCAATAATTAACGTAGGTATAGGAACTTTTAACCATCTGAATTTCAGACCTAACGCCGATGGAAACCTCGAAATCGACGATGTGGAAATCGGTCTTCAATTCCATTGGAACAAGTTAGAAAAACAGGTTTTTAATGGTGAATTTACAGTTGAGGTGGTAGATGGTAAAGTATTGCTAATTAATCATATACCACTTGAACAATATATCACTTCGGTAATTTCGTCAGAGATGCGTGGCGATTGTCCGATTGAGTTGCTCAAAGCCCACGCCATTATTTCGCGCAGTTGGCTGATGGCTCAAATCTCTGGTAAAAGACCTGAGGGTAAGCCAGTTATTACCAACGATGAGGTCTGCACTTGGTACGACCGCGAGGCTCACACTCTTTTTGATGTCTGTGCCGACGACCATTGCCAACGCTATCAGGGTCTTTCGCGAGCCTACAATCCAAACGTAAAGGCTGCTGTGGAGGCTACACGTGGATTGTTTCTTACTTACAACGGCGAAATTTGCGATGCACGGTTTTCAAAATGTTGTGGCGGACGGTCCGAAGTGTTTGAAAGTTGTTGGCAACCTGTGCATTACAACTATCTCGAACCTGTCGACTGTCCTTATTGCAACACCAACGACGAGGCTCTCCTCCGCACAATTCTCAACGATTACGACCAGCAATCAAAAGATTTTTATCGTTGGACTGTGAAACTCAATTCTAAAACCCTTCCCGAACTTCTCAAACACAAAACAGGCGAGGATTTTGGCGAAGTTATCGCTCTCGAACCCTTAGACCGCGGTCCTTCGGGACGTATCACACGACTAAAAATCGTTGGCTCAAAACTTACTAAAATTTTTGGTAAAGAATTGGAAATCAGACGCATACTCTCCGAAACCCACCTTTATAGTTCTGCTTTCGATGTAGAAAAAACTTCCGACGGATTTACGCTTCACGGCTCTGGTTGGGGTCACGGCGTAGGTATGTGTCAAATAGGTGCGGCAGTGATGGCAAGCAAGGGTTTCCGTTTCGACGAGATTCTCAAATTTTATTATCACAACGCCGAACTCACTCAAATGTATTGAAAATGAACCGTTCCGAAATAAAACACGCTACTTGGATTCCTTCGCTCTACTTTGCCGAGGGTTTGCCTTATATGGCTGTCAACGTGCTGAGTACGATTTTTTATAAATCGGCTTTGGGTATGGATAACGAACTAATTGCCTTTTACACAAGTAGTTTCTATCTTCCTTGGTTGATAAAGCCGCTTTGGAGTCCTATCACCGAAATGTTCAAAACTTCAAGGTTTTGGATTACTTTCTGTCAGTTTTTTGCAGGTGTTTTGTTTGGATTGATTGCCTACACAATTCCTTGCGAAGGTATTGTAAAATACTCATTGATAGTGTTTTGGCTTGCTGCTTTTGCCTCTGCTACTCACGATATTGCCGCCGACGGTTTTTATATCAAGGCTTTAAGCACTGAAAGTCAGGCGTTTTGGGTGGGAATCCGCAACACTTTTTATCGTATTTCTATGATTTTCTGTCAAGGCGGTCTTGTAGTTTTGGCGGGCTATCTTACTGAATCATACGGAGATGTAAAATTTGCGTGGCAGATTGTGTTCGGTATTTTTGGAGCGTTGATGGCGTTGTTGGCTGTGTATCACTATTTTATGCTGCCAAAAAATGTTGAAACCGAACGCCAAAAATCCACAACCAACTTTTTCCAACCTTTTATAACGTTTTTTAAAAAGCCTGATATATGGCTGATTATGGCGTTTTTGCTCCTCTATCGTTTGAGCGAAGCGCAGTTGTCAAAAATTTCTCCGCTCTTTTTGTTGGATGCTCACGAAAACGGAGGTTTAGCCTTGACACAAAGTCAGTTAGGACTTGTAAACGGAACTTTTGGATTAATTGCTCTAATTCTCGGAGGTATTCTCGGCGGGATTTTTATTGCTAAGAAAGGTTTGCGCAAATCGTTGATTATTATGATTTTGGCGTTGAATCTGCCTGATATTTTCTACGCTTATATGGCTGCATTGCAAACAGAGAGTTTTGCCGCAGTTTCGTCGATGGTTTTTATAGAGCAGTTTGGCTACGGATTTGGATTTACTGCCTACACTGTGTTTATGATGCAGATTTCGCGTGGCGCCAACTCATCGTCGCATTATGCCGTGTGCACCGCTTTTATGGCTGCGGGAATGATGTTGCCGGGTATGGTGAGCGGGTGGCTGCAAAATATGATGGGTTATACCACGTTTTTTATTTGGGTAACGGTCTGCGCACTGCCGTCGCTTTTTATTGCTTTGTATATGCGCAAAAACAACAAGATTTTAGACCAAGAAAATGCCTGAAAATCAAGACATAGAGCCAGATAAAGCCGTTGAAAAACCGGCTAAGAAAAAACGGAAGTTTTGGAAATTTCTTCTAAAACTTTTTGTGGTTCTTGCTGTGGTTGTGGGCGTGGCTCAGTATGTGCTTTATTATTATGCATTTCCGTTGCTCAAAGAAAAAATCTGCCAAAATGTTTCCGACCAAACTAACGGTCTCTACACAATTAATTTCGATGATATCCGCCTTAATTTTCTGGGTCGCAGCATTTTGCTCACCAATTTTTCTATGAAAGCCGACACCACTGTTTATTTGCAGTTGAAGGAGCAAATGGCGTATAATCGTGCTATTTACAATATTTCTGTTGGCAATTTTGCTATTAAAAATATCCGCCTTTCTTCCATTTTTGGATCGCGTCGTTTGCGTATCAAATCCATTGAATTAAACCGTCCTGTGATACGTCTCGCAGGCAAACCCGACGACAAACACAAGGGCAAATACGATGCTATTCACAAAGACCTTTACCCGCTTATCAGCAATTATTTCAACAAAGTAGAGGTTAAAAATATTTCGGTAACTGACGGATTTTTCGACTTTTACAAAACCGTTACCGACGAAAACGAGATGGCTGTGGTGGGAAATATTAATATTGCCCTGTCAGATTTTTATGTGGATGAAGATGTCTACAAAACCAACAATCGCCTTTTTTATTCCGACAAAATTGCCATCACTTCGGGTGGTTACAAAATTCGTCTTGCCGATAGTATTCACACTGTCAACTGTGGCGATTTGATTATAAAAACCTCAGATTCAATTATTTTCGCCACTGATGTAAAACTGCTTGCAGAAGGTCCCAAGGCGGCGTATAGCACCAAGGAAAAATTTAATGTTACTCTCGACACTATTTCTATAACGGGCGTGGATATTAATAAGGCATATTTTAAAGAAGTGGTTGATATTCGCGCAGTTTCGCTCGTAAATCCAAAGATTTCGTTTGCCACTGGGCGTCGCCGCAACAAAAATAATCAAAACATCGAATCTACTGGTCAAGGCAACTGGTACTCGCTGATTAAAGGCACTTTAAAGGCTATCAATATTGATACTTTTGAAATTTCGGATGCTTCGGTAAAGGTTTCTAATCCAAAATTCACAAAACCTGCCTACGAGGTGGGTAATGTCAACATCACGCTTCTTGGTTTCGCACTTGATTCTTTGGCTTATCGTAATCGCAGTAAAATCCTCTATTCCAACGATTTGGATATTTCTATCCGCGATTTTGATATGCGCCTTCCCGACCGTGTGCATCTGCTTTCGTCGTCGTATCTCTTGCTTTCAACCAAGCAGAAGGCTGTTTCGGCGGGCAAAATCCGCATTCGTCCGCTCTACGATGCTAAGGATTCTACCGACAGCCGTATGAATATCTCTGTGCCAAAACTTGATATCAAGAATATCGACATCAAAAAGGCGTATAACTCGCAGATTTTCAATGTGGGAGCGGTGCTAATTATGAAACCGCAGATTGAATCAAAAAGTTTCAACGATACCGCCACTCATCGCAAAAAACCGAGTATGGCAAAACTCCTCAGCGATGAATATTTCAAGTCGCTCCGTATCGCAAAAATCACTATTAAAGATAGTTACATCGATATCGACCAGCAATCTTCTATTCTCGAAGATAGTTTGACTATCAGCGGATTGCTTTCTGTTTCGTTTGACAATTTCGAGACAGGTCGCGCACTTTTGAGCGAGGGCGAAAAACCTTTCATTGTTTCTAACGTCAATCTCACGCTCGATAATTTTGTGATGAAGCCGTCTACTAATATCCATACTCTTAAAGGTCAGAACCTTACGGTAGATTCTCGCAGAAAAACTATATCGCTCTCTAATTTTAGTTACTCTGCCGATACAGAATCGCTGTTAATTCCTGTTTTGCAGCGTCTTAACAAACATTCGGTGATTGATTTTAAGGTTAAAAAGGCTGTGCTGTCAAACACAAATCTTATTCAGGGTTTTTATAATAATAAGGTAGAAATTGGCAATTTTCAAATTCTAAATCCTCAATTGGTTTTCATAGATTATCCGCATCTAAAACGTTTGCTAAATGATTCTCTTGCTGTTGATTCCGTTTCTCAAAACGTTGCTGAAACCAACGATTTGCCCACTCATCGCGATTCTGTTTTCGATTCTTGGTCTGATTTAGAAAAATCTTTTGCCAAATTAATGCCTAAGTCGCTGAATATTGTTAGGATAGATACTTTTGCAGTTGACAGTGGCGTGGTTCGTCTTACTGTTAGAGATTCTTTAAATCAAAACCGTTTTTCTACCGAAAACCGTTTTAAACTCGATATTGATCGTTTTTATTTCGACCGCGACAGCGCAGAGTGTACAGGTAATTTCCTTTTTGCCGATAATTATAATCTGAATATCAATAATTTTCAATTTCTCTTGCCCGACCGTGTGCATAATGTAAAGGCTTCTGAAATAAGTCTTGGCACAAAAGAGGGATTTTTAAAATCGGATATGGTGTTTGTGTCTCAAAATCACGAATATACAGTATCGGACAAGAACATAGTTAATGCCTATTTCCCTGCCATCGACCTTCGGGGAATTGATTTTAACCGTTTTGCCAAAACGGGTTTTCTTTGCACCGATACTTGCCTGATTGATAAGAGTGTATTCACCATTGTTAAGCCCGAAAATAAGCGTACCGATTCTGCCAATGTTAACAAAAAGCCGCCGATTTTGAATAAGTTTATCCGCAGTTTTCAAATTTCTAAGATTGTTTCTAATGGTAGTAAGTTTGGTATTTATCAGAATATCAATAATATATCTACAAGAACAGTCTTCGCCGATTTTGATCTTTCGGTTGATTCGCTCACTATCGACAGTGCAAATCTTGCCCAAAAGGGTCATCTGATTTCGTTCCGAAATCCTACTTTTCATTCCGAAAATATCGCTATTCTTACCAAAAACGCTGAAAATCAGATTGCTATCAAACGGGCTGACATTGTCAACGATTCGTTGCATATTCACAATATATTTTTCGACAAGGGTGACGAAGATTTTCAAAACCGTAGTCGTGGCGTTTCGTCGGTGTTTATTCCTGATATTCTTGTAGTTAAACCCGATTTGGAATCTGCCGCTTTTGCCAAGACTATTCAAGCCGAAAAGATTTTTATTGATTCACCTGAGGCTGAGTTTGTTGCTGGCAAACGTCCCGACCGGAAACCTAATTTTGATATTACAAAATTTTATAACAAATTCAACGCTCTTGTTGTAGATACTCTCTACGCAGGTAATATTCGTTTGGATATTTATCGAACTGGCAAAAATTCCCTGAAACTCAATAATTTGGATTTCAAAATTATTGGTCTCGACACTCGCAATATTCAAGAAGACCGTTTCCCAGTAAAGGAGATTACCACTGGTATCAACGACTATACTATTTACCTAAAAGATAGTCTATATATGCTTCACGCAGGTCGTATCGAGTTTGCTCCTGACAAAAACGATATTATTGTTTATAATGTGGAATATCGCCCCACTGTTGGACGTTACAATTTTTACAAACTTTTCCCTTACCGCAAAAGTGCTACTTTTTTATCGTGTGGCAAGGTTACAGCGCACAATTTTGATATGGATAAGTTTGCTGTTCAACGCCGTATCGATATTGAACGTCTCTCTATCGACCGTCTTGCGCTCAATTCTTATCTCAACCGCTCCAAACCTTCTGACACTTCGTCGATTAAGCCAAATCTTCACGAATTTATCCGCCGTATTCCTATGCGTATTACAATCGATACTGCCATTGTATCAAATAGTTACATCGCTTGTGAGCAACTCAGTCCCGAAGCGGCTGTGCCCGGCATTCTCACCATTAATGATGTTTCGGGCAAGGTTTTCAACTTTACCAACGACACCGCCACCCTCCGCCACGACAGCATTATGTTTGCCAACGTTGAGGGTCGTTTGATGAATAAGGCGGGTATTAGGG
>JAFPYT010000305.1 GCA_017394445.1 Bacteroidales bacterium
ATTATGCAAGCCATCAACGAACAGTCACGTATCGTGCGCCTGCCATTGAACCAGGTAAGTTCGTTAAGTAAGTACAACAAGGCCGTATCGGAATTTGAACAGAAATACCAGCGCAGACCATCAGTAGAAGAACTTAGCCAAATGCTCGACCTCCCCACCGAGAAGGTGGCAGATGCTATGAGGCTTTCGGGTAAACACTCGAGTATCGATGCTCCGTTTGTTCAAGGCGAAGAAGGTAGCCTTATCGACGTGCTCGCCGATGCCGACGCGGTTAAGGCCGATAGTGGTCTTATGAGCGAATCGCTCAACAAGGAAATCGAACGCGCACTGTCTACCCTTACAGAAAGAGAGAGAACTATTCTCAAACTTTCGTTCGGTATTCGCGTTCCAGAAATGAGTCTCGAAGAAATTGGCGACAAATTTGGATTGACCAGAGAGCGTGTTCGTCAAATACGCGAAAAAGCAATCCGCAAACTTAGAAGTACATCTCGCAGCAATATCTTAAAGACTTATTTGTAAAAAGGTTAGAATTCATAATTAATTTTTTTTTGTTTTTTCGTGGTCGGAACTTCCCCTCCGGCCACGTTTTTTTTTGCCCTACAATTCTTCGGCTACAAAACCAGAAGTTTTAACTGTGGCAAAACTGCCATTGTGAGCAGCATATATAAAATACCCCTCGGTATCGGGCAACGAATCCAACAAACGGAAACCTTTTTCTAATCCAAGCACCATCACAGTGGTAGCAAGTCCGTCGGCATTAACTGCATCGGGAGCTATCACAGCCACACTCAATAAGCTATCACGCTTGGGATAACCTGTTACGGGGTCGAGTTCGTGAGAATATTTTTCACCATTTTCTACAAAAAAGTTGCGATAATTACCCGACGTACAAAGCGATTTACCCGAGAGTGAAACCACCGCCTGAATAACGCGGTCTTCTTCGGTAGAGCCGTCGATAGGGCTATCAATGCCCACTCGCCATTGTTGACCGGCAGAGTTAACTCCCTTGGCAAAAACCTCCCCTCCTATCTCTACAAGATAATCGGTATAGTCAAGAGAATCAAACCAACGTGCTAACACATCAACGCTATATCCCTGAGCATTTGCATTAAAAATCAACGTAATACGCGGATCACTTTTAACTACGCGGCCATCTTGAATTTTAACCTTGTTGAGACCCACAAATTCAAGAACGCTATCAATTTCGTTTTGCGAAGGACGGCGCATATCTTTGTGCTTGCCAAACCCCCAAAGCGAGACTAACGGCGAAACTGTCGGGTCGAATGCATGTCCGCTTATATTATAAAGGTGTTGCGAATTAGCAAAAATCTCTTTGAAAAAACGGTCAACAACTATAGTAGTATCGTTGTTGTTGATTTTGGTTAGCTGCGATTCTTTGTTGTAAGCCGACATAGACTTGTCGAAAGCAGTGAGGATAGAATCAATCTGCGGTTTAAGGTCTTCTCCATTAAAACTTTTGTAAGTAATATGCCAAGTGGTTCCTTGTGCAAAACCTTGAACCATAATGTATTTGCCAGAATTAGGATTATTAGCACAACCTAAGGCGCACAAAACGGCAAACACACATAACAGCTTAATTGTCTGATACATTGTTGTTAATATTGGAATAATCTTCGTTTGAAATAAACTTTGCTGGCGAAACCACAATTATGTATTCGTTGTCGTGCTCGATAACACCTTTAATATATGATGGAGAGCCAATATCCGAAGGCATAACATCCACATCGCGGATATCAGCACGCGAATATTCTCCAACAGAAAGCACTTTGCTTACAAGAGCTCCGAATGTACGGTTTATGCCATCCACTTCTACCTCAAACACCACAATATACGAATAGGAATTATCACCATTGAAAGGCAATGCAAGACGCTTAACTGTGTCAATAACAGGAATTACTTTACCCCTAAAATGGGCTATACCAGCAACATAGGTTGAAGCATCAGGCAAAGAAATAAGAGATTCGGTAAGAATAACCTCGATTACACTACTAATCGGTGCGGCATATAGATGTCCACCCACGCGGTATACCATATAGGTATCTTTGTTAGAATTTGATGGTGAAGACTGCGGCATAGGATTAAATATTTAATAGATAAAAAAAAGGAGCAAGCTCCTTAAAACGCACCGCTACAACCGCTTACCCTTGCTACCTTCCGATCCTGGGGGAGTTTGCAGGAGCTGGTCGAATAAGACTTACTCCGAGTGCAAAAGTATAAATGTTTTTGCATTCTAAAAACTTTTTTGGAGTTTTTTTGAATAAAAAAAACGGCGGCAATATAAACTTATGACAATAAGTATATTACCGCCAAAAAAATTATTTTGTAAGGCTTGCAATGGCTTGCGCTACTTTTTCAAATTCAAATTGCTTAAACACGCTGTTGAACTGTGCCTGAATTTTATCGTTGCAAAGATTGCCGATACTGCCGATATGGGTGTGGTTCAATGGTTTATCCCAATGAAATTTACCTTCAAACACCTGATGACCCACCTCTTTGTAGGCATCGCGGAAGGGCACGCCTTGCACCACCATTTCGTTTAATGCCTCAACGGTGAAAATGGGCTGGTACATCTCGTTTTTGAGAATATCCTCGCGTGGCTGAATTTTTGGGAGAATGAACTCCATAAAATCCAAACACATCTGCATACGCTCAAACACAGGCAGATAACTCTCTTTCAAGAGTTGAAGGTCGCGGAAATATCCACAAGTAAGATTGCCGGTAATACGGTTGAGTTCAAAAGGCAGCACGCTGATTTTGTTGCAGTAACCACGCATAAGTTCAAACACGTCGGGGTTGGCTTTGTGAGGCATAATCGACGAGCCAGTTGTGTATTCCTTGGGTAAGGAGATAAATTTAAAATTCTGACTCATAAACAAGCAACAGTCGGCGGCAAATTTCGCCAAAGTTTGCGACACCTGAGCCAAAGCTGTTGCCACCACGGTCTCCACCTTGCCGCGGGTCATCTGTGCATACACAGAATTGTAGTCGGGCGAATCAAAACCGAGAAGGTCAGAAGTGCGCTGTCTATCAATCGGAAACGAAGAGCCATAGCCTGCCGCGCTACCGAGAGGATTGCGGTTGTTGATTTTCCAAGCCGAAAGAAGTGTCCAAATATCGTCGGCAAGACTTTCGGCATAGCATCCGAACCAAAGTCCAAAACTGCTCGGCATAGCAATCTGCAAATGCGTGTATCCGGGCAGGAGCACATTTTTGTATTTTTCGCTTAATAATATAAAGGTGTCGAAAACGCCTTTTACGGTTTCGATAATTTTTTGCAGTTTGGCGCGGGTAAAGAGACGCACGGCAGTTACCACTTGGTCATTGCGGCTACGGGCGGTGTGAATACGCTTGCCAGGGTCGCCGAGTTTTTCGGTAAGGATAAACTCGATTTGCGAGTGCACATCTTCCACATCGTCGGCAATGGTGAATTTGCCATCGCAGGCGGTCTTGTAAATATTTTTGAGTTCGGCTTGCAGTTTGGCGTTGTCGTCTTTGCTCAGAAGTCCGCATTCAGAAAGCATCTGCGCGTGAGCCATACAGCCGAGAGTATCATATTCAGCGAGATAAAGATCCATCTCGCGGTCTTTGCCGACAGTAAAAGTGTTTACAAATTCGGCGGTATCAAAACCTTTGTCCCAAAGTTTCATTTTATCTGATATTAATTAACAATCTTGCGCAAATAATCAGGATCGCGGCGGCAATCCCAAAACACAGAAACAAAGACATCATTGCCATTGATTCTGTAAATGATTTTGTTTATTTTGGTAACAACAAAACTGCGATAAGTGGATGGCAAATCATCCAAGTCTTGTTCTATTTTTCCTATTTTTGGATTTGACTCTAACCAAACACTTGCCTTGATAATTTTATTCATAAACTTATCACTTGCAGTTTTGCCAAAAGTCTTAAATATATATTCGTTGGTAGAGGCGACAGCGTCAATTGCCTGTTCAGACCAAATAATATTCATCGTGCAATCAACTTCAAACGTTCTTCACAAATTCTAACAAGGTCGTCGGTAGTACCGCATCTGCCCTCGGCTATTTGGCGTTCGCCTTCCTCAACCATCTGGCGTTTGGTTTTGTATTGGGTATAAGGCATATTTTCTAAGGCAAAATCTTCGTCGGCAGTAATTACCGCATTATCAGAATGTTTAGAAACGACAACATTTCTCCATTCGTCAATTTCACTATTGGTAATGCCACTGACGTTCGTCTGTAATATGTCTGCATAACGTGCCATAATAATAACTTTTAATATGCAATAATAATGCTTTTTTAAATAACTACCAAACTTTTTTTCAAAACCTTCTTCCCCCTATTCATTCAAAAACTTATTCTTGATATATTGAAATTCTCTAACGAGATAATCTTTTACCTGACGTTTTGAAAACCCGTCGCGGATGATGATAAGGATAGTGTCATCGCCAGAGATGGTGCCGGCGATGGGAGGCATCATTTTGGCATCTATCTGTGCCGAAACAGCGTTGGCATAGCCCGAAATGGTTTTCAACACAGCCATATTGTTACCCGAAAACTCTACCGAAACCACTTCGTTGCTGAGCACGGCGGTAGATTTGGCAGCTTCGGGCGGAATTTTATAAATGTATCCGTTGTTGCCGTCGGGTATGCGCGAAGCCTGAATCTCTTTGAGATAGCGGCTGAGACTTGCTTGGGTAAGTGTGATGCCGCGTTCGCGAAGGCGGTCGATTATGTCGTTTTGCGAGCGCACGGTTTCGCTCTCAATTATCTGACTAATAATAGATATGCGGTTTTGCTTGCTGTTCATAAGGTGTATATTTATGCACTTTTGACTGCAAAAATATCGTATTTTTTTGTATAAAAAAACATTTTGCATAGGATTTTACACTCCGATTTTTTCGACCGAAAGTTTTTTGAAGTCCAAAATAGTACGTTAAAAAATTTCGACTTTTGTTTGCAAAAAATTAATATTCTAAAAATCTTTATATTTTTACACTAAGATAAATAACTAATAATAAAATATTTAACATTAATTAAAGAAAAATTCTTGAAATAAATATTTTTCAAATTCGAAAAATAATAATACCTTTGCAGTGTAATAAAAAAAATCGACCGAGTGTTTTTAAGAAACAAAAAATAATAAAAGTATTAAGCCATGACAGACGTAAAAAGAATATTCGACCTTTTGGACTATTGCTGCGAAAAATACAATCGCAACGACGCTCTTGCCTGCAAAGTTTCGGGAAACGGATGGCGCACATATAGTTACAACGATTATCGCAATAAGGTTAACCTATTGAGTTACGGTCTGTTGGCTCTCGGACTAAAAAAAGGCGACACTGTGGTAACTGTATCCAACAATCGTCCCGAATGGAACTTTGTGGATATGGCGATTGCGCAAACTGGTGCTATCCACGTGCCTGTTTATCCCACAATCGGTGCCGACGATTACGAATATATCTTCAACCACTGCGAATGTAGGTTTGTGTTTGTGGCAGACGCTTCGGCATATCGTCGTATGTCGTCGGTTGTCCCAAAAATCAAGACAATAGAAAAGGTGTTTTCGTTTAACGATGTCGAAGGCGTAGAAAATATGGAATCGGTTTTGACACTCGGCGAAAAAAGCAAGATTTATTACCAAAAAGAACTCGAAAACATCAAAGCATCGGTCAACGAAGACGACGTTGTATCAATCATTTACACATCTGGTACAACTGGACTTTCTAAGGGCGTAATGCTCACCCACAAGAATTTTGTAAGCAATTTTACAGCAGCCAGCAACGTAATTGGCGCATTAACCAAGGGCAAAGACAAAATTATTTCTATTCTTCCCCTCTGTCACGTTTACGAACGCTGTTTCTGCTATATGTACCAATACAATGGCATAGGAATCTATTACGCACAAAACCTCGGAACCATTGTCCGCGACATTTGCGACATTCACGCCAACGGCTGCAACACCGTTCCCCGCATTGCTGAAAAAATTATCGAGAACATTATGAAAGAGGGTGCAAAGCTTACAGGCTGGCGCAAAAAAATGTTCGACCGCGCAGTAGAAGCCGGCTACCGTTTTGAGCATTACAACGCTAACGGTTTAATTTACAACATAATGAACCGTGTTTACGATGCGTTTGTTTACCGTCGTTGGCGCAAATATTATTTTGGTGGCGCAATGAAATTCTTTGGCTGTGGCGGTGCTGCATTGCCCATTTCGCTCAGCCGTCTGCTTTGGGCTGCTGGCATCAAAGTGCAAGAGGGATACGGACTTACCGAAACCTCGCCCATTATTGCGCACTCAGTTCCTGGCAAAGGCGGACACAAGTTCACCTCGGTTGGACCTATCGTAAGCAACGAAGATGTTAAGACCGACGAAGATGGCGAAATACTTGTAAAGGGTCCCAACGTGATGAAAGGCTATTACAAAAACCCCGAACTCACCGCACAAGTGTTTACCGAAGACGGATATTTCCGCACCGGCGACATCGGCTACATTTCGGCTGGCAACTGCCTCCACATCACCGACCGCAAAAAAGACGTTTTCAAAACCTCAGGCGGCAAATATATTGCTCCTCAAATGCTTGAAGGCAAGTTTAAAGAGTCGAAATACATTTCGCAAATAATGATTGTGGGCGAAAACCAGAAATTTGCAAGCGCAGTGATTTCGCCTAATTTTGAGGAACTTGCGGCTTATATGGCTCAGTCGGGCGTAAAATTCGCTTCAAACGAAGAGATAATTTCCAACCCAACAGTTGTTGCCCTTATCGACAGCGAGGTAAAACGCATCAACAAGCTCAACGGCAAACACGAAGAGGTTAAGCGTTACCGCCTTGTTCCCGACGTTTGGAGTGCAGAAACCGGCGAACTATCTCAAACCCAAAAACTTAAACGCAAAGCCGTTACCGAAAAATACGCCGCACTTATCGAAGATATTTACAGTGTGGGAGCGGTATCATAGTTCGATGTCAAGTTGCTGAAGATATAGGATATTCTTATTTTGAGTAACAATTTTAATAATGGTATTATACTCAAAATCAGTAATATTGGCAACATTGCCTTTGATATAATGAGTTTCAGATTTTCCTGATTTAAAAGCCGGATTAACTACCAAAATTTCAGTACTATCAGTAATAGCCATAGTAGCAGTGGTGGGTTCAAGGTTGATAACAATATTTTTTCTACCTTCAAAGCCATGGCGAGTAGCGGCATATTCAATAGCAGCACTATCCGAAAGAATTTCTATACGGTCGAAAGTGATATTGTGTTTTTTATCTGCCCAGGTATGACGGCGGAAATATGCCGTACAAGTATCTATTTTAAGTAGTTGCGCCTTTTGAATACTATCATTGCGAAGCGAATCAATCTTTTGTTGATTTTCCGCATCGTTAAAATTGCAACCCGTGCAAAAAGCCGCCGCAATTATCAAAGCTATTAACACCAAATGCGGCAGATGTTTAAAAACTTTTGCCATAATTATTCTATGTTTATTATTTCGGTTGTAAAGTTAGTGATTTTTTTGGTTTAATTTATACCTTTGCACACCGAAACTAAAAAAACAATATGCAGCAACCCGCAAAAATAGATTTTATCCGTCACGCACTCACCTACGGCGCATATACCGGTGCAGCCATGGCATTAGCCACATTTCTTACCGAAATGGCAACTGGCAAGGTAGCATTTGGAGGTATAATAATATATATAGTGTTGTCGATTGGTATTTTGATAGGACAAAAAGCATGGTCGATCTCGCGCTTACCCGACGAAACACCTTTTATCCAATCGGCTCTCCATGGCTTTGTATGCGGTATGGGAGCTTCGCTTATCAACGCACTTTATATGGTAATCGACTTTAAATTCTTTCATACCACGGCGTTAGATGCCATCACCGAACAGAGCATTCAAATGATACAGCAAATGCAAATGTTTTCGCAACAAGATATTCAAAACGCCACCTCAATGATTGAAACCTTGAAAATTCCTATGACAATTATATCGTACTTATTTTACAATATGTTTATATCCGCACTATTCTCCGCAATTAGTGCAGGATTATCGCTAATACAAAAAAAATAAACCAATGGACATTTCAGTAATAGTTCCCGTATACAACGAAGACGAATCATTGCCCGAACTCCGCGAATGGATAACCCGCGTAATGAACGAAAATAATTTTAGCTACGAAGTAATAATGGTAGACGACGGCAGCACCGATACCTCGTGGGAAATCATAGAGAAAATGTCTGCCACCGATAATCATATAAAAGGTGTAAAATTTCGCCGCAACTATGGCAAATCTGCCGCGCTCAACACTGGTTTCAAAAAGGCTCAGGGCGATGTGGTAATAACTATGGACGCCGATATGCAGGACAGTCCCGACGAGATTCCCGAACTCTACCGTATGGTAAAAGAAGAAAAATTTGACGTGGTGTCAGGTTGGAAGAAAAAACGCTACGACCCTATCAGCAAGACCGTTCCAAGCAAATTATTCAACTTTACAGCTCGCTTGGTAACAGGCATAAAGCTTCACGACTTTAACTGCGGACTCAAAGCCTACCGAAACACCGTGGTAAAAAGCATCGAAGTTTACGGAGAAATGCACCGCTACATACCTGTACTGGCAAAACAGGCTGGATTCCGCCGCATTGGCGAAAAAGTGGTTCAGCACCGCAAACGCAAATACGGAGTTACAAAATTTGGTCTTGAACGCTTTGTAAACGGTTATCTTGATTTATTAACGGTTAGCATAGTAAGCAAATTTGGCAAAAGTCCTATGCATTTCTTTGGATTGTTGGGTTCGCTAAGTTTTCTCATCGGCTTTGGCATTCTCACCTATTTGAGTATAGCAAAATTTGCATGGAATCAATATCAAATGACCGATCGTCCGCTATTTTATTTTGGATTATTGACAATAATATTCGGCACACAACTGTTTTTAACAGGTTTTACCGCCGAATTGGTAGCGCGGTCTTCTGCCGATAGAAATAGTTACCTTATAGAAAGCACTTCGGGACAAGAATAGGATTGGTATTTTTTTTGCATTAAAAAATATCGGAAAAATGCATACACTTTGTAACTTTTTCCGTATATTTGTAGAAATGATTAAAAAACCGATGCAAATGGAAAACATAACCGACGAAAAATCGCAAAAATCTATAAAGGAGATAATATTGGTATTTTCGGATATCGACGTAAAAATCACTGCATTGAACGAATGTTCTGCCGAAGATTTCCTATCTCTCAACAACTATCTCAAAAAATTTTACAAAGACGCTAAAGTAATTTCGGGACAAACCGAACAAATATACGACATCATAGCAGGCGATGCTCACGAAAAATTTTTCGACGAGCTGCTCGGATTGCAAGATTCGCTCAACAACAAGATTAACATGCTCAAAAACAAGATTTTGAAGAGCATACGCGGATTAGAAAAAATGCACACCGCGCTAAATCTTGTGTTTGTGCCGTTAAAAAACTTCAACCTCAACATACTCACGCTCAATTTCTTGCTTGTTAACTTAAAACTTAACGTGGCATATTCCGACAGCGAGAATATCAAAAAAGTGAGCGACCTTATCGACAGCATCACCGACGAAATCAACAAACTTAAAATTATTCTGCCAAAGATTTCAGAATCGATGCTAATGGTAAAAAACGTTACGCGCCTTTCGTCGGGCAAGCTCATCGAAATACGCAAGAAAAACATTCTCGACATCGACCGCGTTACAGGACAGATTAACGACAGCATAATAATGCTCAAAAACAAGCAAGCCGTTGCCGCTCAGAAACTTCCCGAACTCACAAAACGCACTCAGAACTATTTCGACAGCGTTAACAAGATAATCACCAACCTGCAATATCACGACATTATCCGTCAAAAAATGGAACACGTGCAGGCTACTCACAAAAATATTATCAAGGAGCTTGCCGCTATGGACATCAAAACCGGTAGCGACGGCAAGATGGACCTTTCAGAATCTGCTCAGCAGTTTCTGCAAATTCGCGACATTGCTGGTATTCAGGTGGCTCAACTTATCAACACCAACAAAGAATACCAGAAAGCATTTGCCGTTATTATGCGCAAATTCTGGGATATCAGCGAGGATATGAGCGTGATTTCGCAGCTCAGCAACGAGTTTGTGGGCAACAACGACCTAACTGACTGCTATTTCAAAGACGTTGAAGATCATCTCAAAGGCACTACAACTGTGCTTAAACGCCTTATCGCAGCCAACGAAGATTTTGGCAACGAAATCAACACCATTAGCCAAACCATCGAGGAGAAAAACGATAAGATAAACGAAATTCAAGAAGTTCACAGCAAACTTGAAGACAAAATATCAGAGGTACTTAGCAATTTTGACGGCGAAAACGACGAACGTGGCATCAACCGCATTACCGAAGAGATTAGAACCCTCACCGATACAATTTCTGAAAACCTCAACGATGTAATGCTGTTTTTCCGTCAGGCACAAAATATCAGCAAAAAACTCTTAGAAATCAACCACGAAGAAGACGGCAACCAAATCAACGACAATCTTAAAGAGCTGTCGGCTAAAATTGCCGGGATACTCGACTCTATTGCTATTCACAACGAAAAAATAGAAACAGTTCTTATCGAAAACTCAAAACTCAGTCTCAATCTTTCGAGCGAAATCAAGTCGTCGGTAGAGCAGGTTAAATACTACGATTTCTTTGAAAAGATAATGCTCGAAATTGTAACACAGCTCAACAATATTTACGCAAAACTCGACAACAACACCCTCAACGTGCTGCGTATCAACAAGGCCGAAAATCTCAAAAGCCTTGAAGACCGCTACACAATGGAAACCGAGCGCATTGTTCACCGTCAGGCTCTCAATGATGAAAACACCGACCTCAACGATGAAATTACGCCCGAAATCAACGAAGACGACAACGACGTTGAGTTTTTCTAAAATACAAACGAAATCCTTACAAGAGGATTATAGTAAACATTATAGCGCAGAGCGTTAGAATCATTGAAATTCCACATAAGCATATAATTTATGCCTATTAGGTCGGTAATGCTTTGATGATATCCGATACCAAGAATCATGGGCACATCCCATACACGTTTGGCATCAAGATTAATCGTATAGCCGTCGGAATAGTTTTCAAAACTCAACGCTTGGGCTTCGGCGTGGATTACCAAAAATTTAAACGGATAAACATCTGCAAAAACTCCTCCGCCAAAAATGTGACTATCAAAATCTTCGATACGATAATAAGGATCGCTGTAATACGAATACATATAAGTGGCTGTAACACCAGCCGTTAAATGCTCATTAAAACGGTATCCAAAAAAAGGAATGGTTTCAATATAGCCAAAATCAGAAGTAAAGCCCAAGCCGAAGCTTCCTCCAAATGCAAACTTTTCAAAAAAATCGCTATCGCTTTTAGCGCCATTAGGAGTTACTTTAACAGTAGATTTACCCTCATCTTCAAAATCCTCAAATTGAGCAGAGGCAGTGCCAGCACACAAAAAGAGTGTGAGCACAAGAATAATTTTAATATTTTTCATAGTCTGTAAAAATTTTGCCGCAAATATACACATTTGCGGCAATAATCAATTGTTTTTAACATAATTAGTCCGCATTTCGCGCAATTGTTCTATTAACGTACGTTCTTTGTCGGTGATATTTTTAGGTAGAGAGTATTTGATTTTTACAAAAAGGTCGCCAAATTGACCCGGAGTATTATACACAGGCATACCTTTACCCTTGATACGCAATTGCTTACCATATTCCACACCCTGAGGAATAGCAATTTTGATATTGCCACTAAATGTAGAAATCATAATATAACCGCCAAGCATAACAGTGTAAATATCAACAAAAACCTCCGAAAACAACTCATCGCCGCGACGGATAAAGAGCGGACTCTTATTGTCAACGCCCACACGCACATAAAGGTCGCCATTGCGTCCTCCAGCCACCCCCGGATAGCCTTGCTCAGGAATTTTCAAGAGAGTATCATCTTGAATACCGGGTTTAATTTTTATGCGCAACTCCTTGCCGAGCACCTTGATAATACGTGTAGAGCCCTTATAAGCCTCTTCGAGCGATATAGTGATTTTGCCCGTAAAATTGTCGCCCTTGAAAAAAGAGCTGTTGCGAAAGAAGTTGTTGAAAAATTCTGAATAACCACCTTTTGAAGCTCGCGAAAACCAACTATCATCGGTATGCGAAGTAGTTTTTTGCGACGAACGGGTGTAAAAATCTTCAGTATTTTCTTTGCCATCCGCCATAAGGTCAAATTTTTTGCGTTTTTCGGCATCAGAAAGAACATCGTAAGCCTCGTTAATCTCCTTAAATTTTTCTTCGGCAGAGGCATCTCCCGGGTTGCGATCGGGGTGATATGTCATTGCAAGACGGCGATATGCCTTTTTGATTTGCTCTGCGGTGGCATTTTTGTCCACCTCCAAAATTTTGTAATAATCTTTAAACTGCATATTAATTAATATTTTTTAGCATACTAAGTTACAAATTTTTCGTAATTTTACAAACGAAAAAAAACGAAAAATTGGCACTAATAAAATTAGAAAAACTTTCTAAAACATACAAGAAAGGAGAAAATAAAATTTTTGCCCTTCGAGATATAAATTTCGACATCGAACAAGGCGAGTTTGTATCAATTGTAGGCAAATCAGGATCTGGCAAATCGTCGCTACTCAATATTTTGGGCGGCATGGATACTTGTGCAGAGGGCGAAGTGCTGTACAATGGGCAAAACATATTGAAAATGAGCGAAAAACAACTTGCAAAATATCGCACCTTTACCGTAGGAATGATATTTCAGAGTTTTAACCTCATACCGTGGCGCACAGCCATCGACAATGTTAAAATGCCTCTTATGTTTAGCGGCTATCCCAACCGTTTGCGCGAAACACGTGCTTGCGAATTGCTCTACAACATGGGGCTTTACAATCGAGCTCTCCATTATCCCTCAGAACTTTCGGGCGGAGAAGCTCAACGCGTGGCAATTGCAAGGGCTCTTGCCAACAAACCTCAAATAATTCTTGCCGACGAACCCACTGGCAATCTCGACACGGCAACATCTGCAGAGATAATGTCGTTATTGCAAATGTTTAACGCTAAGCACAACATTACAATTGTGATGGTAACACACGACCGAGAAACCGCCTACAGGGTATCGCACAAAACAATTCTTTTATCCGACGGTGAAGTAATTAAAATTTCAGAACAGCAACCACAATGAAAATAGCCGACATATTATCGCTCGCAGTCAGCAATATGACCCAAAACAAGTTTCGCACAGCCGTTACCATAATAGGTGTGGCTATCGGAATCGGCTCGCTTAGTTCTATGGTGTCGATAGGTCAAGGCATTAGCACAAATATATCTAACACCTTAGTTAGCAACGATGTATTTACAGGAATGACCGTCAGCCGTCGCGATGCCGATTATTCTAACTACGGAGAACTTGGCAACTCTATTTACGACGAAAAAATTGTGCCTCTCAACGATTCGGCTGTAATGGAGATAGAAAAAATTCCACAAGTAACTGTAGTTTTTCCCGAAACAATCAAATATGCCGAAATTGTGTTTGGCAATCGCAAAATGAAATCAAACGTAAAATCGGTTCCGGCATTGATGGGCTCGTTCAAACCCTTCGACAATATGCCCTACGGCAAGTTTTATTCAAAAGACAACGAAAACAGCATAGTTTTAAGCAAATCGGCACTTTTTAAACTCGGCATAAAAATCGAAGGCGATGGCGATTTTGGAAAAACATCCAACGGCATAACCTTGCCCGCCGATTCTATTATCAATCACGACATTAAAATTGTTACCAAAGTGTTCGACCCCTCAAAAATGGATATGAACACACCCGACATTCCTGTAAAAAACGACACGTCAACATTCACCATAGTAGGTATCACCGACAACAATCCCCTTACGGCAGGTATGCTTTCCGGAGGTATATTTCTTCCATCGTTGACTTGCGACAGACTGCCCTCAGTAGATGTTAAACTCATCTACGACATATCGCGCGGCATAGATTCCGACCTATTTCAATATAATTCGGTATACGTTAAAGTTTACAATTTTAAAGAACTCAAAACCGTTAAAAACAAGATAGAAGATATGGGTTTTGTAGTGTTTGCAGTAGGCGACAAACTTGAAGATATCGAAAAAATATTTATTCTTATTGATATGCTTTTGGCTGCCATCGGCATTATAGCTATTGCAGTATCGGTGTTTGGCATTATCAACACCATGACCATGGCTATATACGAACGTCGCAAAGAAATTGGCATAATGAAAGCTATTGGAGCAACCCATTGGCAAATAAAATTGATTTTTTACATTGAATCTGGCATTACCGGCGCTATAGGAGGCATTATTGGAGCTGTGGCTGGATATTGGGTTGCAAAATCGGCATCGATAACAGTTCGCAACCAACTTGCCCACATAATTAACACTCAATCAGACTTTTTTGTCTTTTCGTGGCAACTTGCAGGAGCGGCAGTAGCCATTGCTACAGCAGCAACTATAGCTGCAGCTATTTACCCTGCTATCAAAGCTGCAAGAATAGATCCGCTCGAAGCTTTAAGAAGGGAATAAATTTTGCATATCTGCATATAAAACCAAATATACCAAAATGAACTATCTTGCCCACATATTTTTGTCAGGCAACAACGAACTGACACAAGTAGGCAACTTTGTAGGCGATTGGGTAAAGGGAAGCATGATTTCGGTAAACGCAAAATATCCACCCGAAATGGCTTTAGGCATTAGGATGCACCGTTTTATCGACAGCTTTACCGACACTAATCCTATTTCGGCTCAAAGTATTGCCCTACTGCGTCCTGTGTTGGGCAAATATGCAGGTGTGGCTTCTGACGTTATCTACGACCATTTTTTGGCAAAAAATTGGGAAAAATATTCCTCAATACCTCTTGATACTTTTGCTCACAATTTTTACGATAGCTGCATCAAATATTTCGACATTCTCCCCAAAAACCTTCAGCCTTTAATTCCGCATTTGATTGTGAGCAACCGGCTAAAAAGTTACTATAATATAAAAGGTGTGGCTGCCGCTTTTAAAATAATGGAGAGCAAAACTTCGTTTCCTTCAAAAACCGACGAAATTATTTCTACGCTTAAACAAAACTACGAAACAATAGAAAACGATTTTACTCTATTTTTCGGGGAAATTTTAACGGCGGTAAAAAAAGAATTCAAAATACACCAATGAAAAAATTAATTGCCACCATAGCATTAATAATAGTTGCCATATCCACCAAGGCACAAGAAATATATTTTTCGCAACATTATGCCGACAAACTATCTATCAATCCGGCATTTGCCGCCACTCAGGGCAACAGTTGCGTAAGTGCCATACTTCGCCAACAATTTCCAGCAGCCGATGGCGGATATAAAACCTACGCAGCATCGTATATGCAAAACTTAGGACGCTGTGGAATAGGCGTTCGCGCTTACGGCACCTCTGCAGGAGCTTTTTATCAAAACCAATTTTCCGCCACATACGCCAACACGGTAACCATTTCGCGAAAAATCAAATGCAGTGCCGCAGTAGAAGCTGCATTTTGCACCAAGAATTTAAAACAAAATAAACTTGTGTATTACAGCATGTTAGACCCATTAGACGGAACAATCAACAGCAACCAACCAAACATAGAATACACATCTCCGCGCACTATGGCAATGTCGGTAGGCATATTATTAACAACGGGTGCAACTACTGCTGGCGTAGCCGTGTATAATGTAGCTCAATACAAAATTGCAGGAGAAGACGGCATACCAAAAAGCATATCAGCATTTGCCCAACACAAAATTGCACTAACAAAATCGTTAAAAAACTCACATATTGAAACATCTTGCCTAATTCCAAGTATAATATACCGTCGGCAAAGCGACATCAATACCATACAAGCAGGCGTAAATATCGACAACACACCCGTAATTGGAGGCATAGCATATAGAATACAAACTGGTGAATACACATTTCACACACTTGTAGCCACCATTGGCACCACCATTGGAAAAGTGAAAGTAGGTTACGGTCACGATTTTGATCTATCTTCCATAACCAAAAACAGTTACGGAGCTCACGAAATAGCCGTAACATTCAAACTTTCGGATGGCAAAAAAAATAAAGGGTACGAAACAATAAAATGCCCTGCGTTTTAGTTTATAGTTATAGAAATTTAGTAAAAAAAACTCTTGTAATATGAAAGTGCAATTGAAAATAATAATGCTGGCAGGCATACTTGCGGGAGCAACGATATTATCATCGTGCGGCCCCAAAGTGGCATTGCGCAGCGGCCAGTCCGGCAAAACCGGATGGGGCTACAACGACCCCAAAATGGGCGGTTTCGAAGTTGCAGAGTATGTGGAGCAGGAAGCAGGTCCAGGACTCGTACTCATCGAAGGTGGTACGTTTACCATGGGTAGTGCCGAGCAAGACATCATGAGCGACTGGAACAGTATGAGAAGGCGCGTAACAGTTTCGTCGTACTATATGGACGAAACCGAGGTTAGCAACCTTGATTACCGCGAATACCTTTATTGGGTTTACCGCGTGTTCTACAACGAAACCCCAGAACTCTACAACAAAGCTGTACCCGACACTCTTTGTTGGCGCAGAAGGCTCGCGTACAACGAACCTTACGTACAGTTTTATTTCCGTCACCCTGCCTACAACGATTACCCTGTAGTAGGTGTTACTTGGGAACAAGCCACAGAATACTGTATCTGGCGTACCGACCGTGTAAACGAAAAAGCACTTATCGATTACGGTATTCTTGAATACGATCCCGAACAGCAAGGTGTCAACAACTTCAACTCCGAAGCTTACGTTGCAGGTTTGTATGTAGGTACTGTAAAAAACAACATCAAGAGTCCTAACTCTCCCGACGGCGAACGTCACGCAACAATGGAGGATGGTATTTTGCTTCCCTCCTACCGTCTGCCCACCGAAGCTGAATGGGAATATGCAGCTCTCGCTCTTATCGGAAACTCAGCTACTTCGCCCGAACGCATTGTCAACCAACGTCTCTATCCTTGGAACGGACACTATGTACGTAACGACGAAAAAGCCAACCGCGGTCTTTTCCGCGCCAATATGCAGCGTGGTCGTGGCGACCTTATGGGTGTAGCCGGATACCTCAACGACAACGCAGCTCCTACCGCTCCTGTCGACAGCTATTGGCCTAACGATTACGGTCTATACTGTATGGCTGGCAACGTTAACGAATGGGTACTTGATGTTTACCGTGCAAGCACCAACCTCGACCTCGAAGAGTTCAACCCCTTCCGTGGTAACGTGTTCCAAGTGCCTGTTAAAAACGAAGACAACGAATACCAGCTCGACGAAGTTACAGGTCGTATCCTTTACCGCAACATGACAGCTGAAGAGAGCGTTGACCGTATCAACTACCAGACTGCCGACAACATCAACTACAAAGACGGCGACCTCCGTTCAAGTAGCAACCGTCTCGACTGGGCTGGTCAGTCTGGCTCTACCGATGTTGGTTCTGAACGTATGTACAAAAACAAAATCGACACCACAGGTGCTCAAAACCAAATTACATCTCTTGTAAACGACCGTGTTAGAGTTTACAAAGGTGGTGGATGGAGAGACCGCGTATACTGGATGGTTCCCGGCACTCGCCGTTTCTTGCAACAAGACAAATCATCCGACGACCTCGGTTTCCGTTGCGCTATGATCCGCGTTGGTAGCCCGGGCGGTGTTGGTAAAAAATAGAAATTCATCACAACATTCATAGACACATTTAGACAGTTTGACAAAATGGCGGGCAGGTTAATCCTGCCCGTTTTCCTTATATATTTTAGAAAAAAATAACACGATAAATTTTTACTACATTTAATAGTTGATTATATTTGACGCCCAAAACAAAAAGTATAATAATTGGATCCTACACTATTTACACGGGGTATTATCATTGGCTTTTTAGCTGCCTGTCCTATTGGAGCGGTGGCTATTTTGTGCGTACAAAAAACCATACAAAAAGGTTTTTGGCAAGGATTCCTTATGGGTGTAGGTTCGGCCTTCGGTGATTTTTTCTACGCAGTGGTTACGGGATTCAGTCTCTCGTTTATTTCCGACTTTTTTGCCGACCACCGCACCATCATCGGCATCATTGGCGGATTACTAATGCTCTACTTAGGATTCAGCATTTTTCGCAAAAACCCCGTAAAACAATGGAAAGAAAATAAAAAGCTCAACAACACCACATCTAAAGCAAAAGTACTCGGCGATTTTGCGGCAAGCTTTGGACTCACTATTTCTAATCCACTCACCATACTTTCGTTTGGTGTATTATTCACAGCCTCAAGCGCAATCAGTAGCGAAACACCACCGCTCGAAACCTCTATTTTGCTGCTCGGTGTAATCATAGGTGCGGTAATTTGGTGGGCGTTTTTAGCACTTGTGGTAAACATTTTCCGCAACAAAATTGGTCCGCGCCACATAATGTGGATTAATAAGATAACAGGAATATGCGTAATGCTTTTCGGCTTATCGGTAATCACTATGGTTATCTTCTTCCCTGAAAAGCTTGCTTAATAAAAAAAAGCCCCGCATCGCTGCGAGGCTTCAAACCCTCAAAAAATTAACAAAAATAAATCTCCTTAACTAATAATTAATTCACTTCGTTTGTCATTAAAATGCCGTTAGCGAAAGGTTCTTTTCTTCAATAATCTTGCGAAGATTAATAAGAGCGTAACGCATACGACCTAATGCAGTGTTGATGCTTACATTTGTAAGGTCTGCAATTTCTTTAAAACTCATATCACCGTAGTGACGGAGAAGAATTACTTCTTTTTGATCATCGGGAAGAAGGTTGATCAACTGTCTAACCTCTTGCTCGATACGGCTTTGCACCATTTTGTCTTCTACGTTGCCTTCAGCAAATTTGCGACTATTAAACAAGTCGGCATCGCTTTGATCTGCTGATGTAACTTTGAGGTGCTTAATTTTTCTAAAATGGTCGATAATAAGGTTGTGAGCTATGCGCATTACCCACGAGAGGAAAATGCCCTTGTCCATGTAACGACCCTTTCGGAGCGATTTGATTACCTTAATAAAGGTTTCTTGAAAAATATCCTCTGCCAGCTCGCGGTCTTTAACAATCAACATTATGTATGTGTAGACGCGGCTCTTATGGCGGCGGAATAATTCCTTGATGCATGCCTCATCACCTGCGATAAAGAGGTCAATGAGTTCTTGTTCTGATAATTCTCTGTAGTTCATCGTTGTATAGTTTATAGTTTGAGTAGCGATGTTTCGATAGGCAAGTCCTCCATAAATTTTAGTTCAACATTGTTTTAACTGTATTTCTATCTTGTTTTACGTAAGCGAGGCGTTGATGTTTCAATTTTTAATAATTTTAACATTCGCCAATTTTCCCGCTTGCAAATATACTACTTTTTTTAATATCAAAGACCCTGCCACATTTTTTTTATTAAACATAGCCCCAAGGGTAAAAAAAACACTATTTTTGCAGCGTAAAATTATTTTTTTTAATACCTTTACGGCAATATTTATTAATTTAACATCAAAAACTAAATGCAACAAGTATCGGCAGGAATCGACATTGGCGGCACCAACACCGCTATAGGAATTGTAGACGACAACGCTAACATCTTAGCTGAAATTTCGTTCCCCACTTCTGGCTATCCAGTATTTGAAGAATACGTTTCAAACATCAGCAACACTATAAAAGACCTTTTGTCGAAGGCTGGTAGCGGATTAGAACTTCGCGGTATTGGCGTAGGTGCTCCCAACGGCAACTATTACGAGGGCACTATCGAAAAAGCTCCCAACCTTTCTTGGAAAGACACTGTATATTTAGCCCGCGAAATTCAAAAATATTTTTCGTGCAAAGTGGTGGTTACCAACGATGCCAAAGCTGCCACTATCGGCGAGATGGTTTACGGCGGCGCAAAAGGAATGAAAAACTTTGTGATGATTACCCTCGGTACGGGTCTTGGTAGCGGAATTGTTGCCAACGGACAACTAATATATGGTGCCGACGGTTTTGCAGGCGAATACGGACACAGCATCGCCATCGAAAACGGCCGTCAATGTGGTTGTGGTCGTCGCGGCTGTTTAGAAACCTACTGCTCGGCTACTGGCATCAAACGCACTGTATACGAATTGCTTGCTTCTGAGCG
>JAFPYT010000306.1 GCA_017394445.1 Bacteroidales bacterium
AATGTATTAATATGTTATGTTAACTATATTTCTGTTTCGTATGTTCAAGTTTTAAGTTTCTCAAACTTGTGTTGCCACGGCACAAAATTACAAAAATTGGATTATTGCGCAAAACTTTTATCTATCTTTTTAGGAAGATAATAATACTTATTGGAAAATAATCGACATAATTAAGTTGAAATCCGTTTTTTTTCGTAACTTTGCATTGTCTTAAAACTTTACGACATAATGAAAAAGATTCCAATCGGCATACAGGCGTTTAGTGCGCTTATCGAGGGCGATTTTGTCTATCTCGACAAGACGGATATGATTTATAAAATCGCCAACACAAAGGCGTGTTATTTCCTTTCACGTCCGAGGCGTTTTGGCAAAAGTCTTACGCTAAGTGCGTTACACGAATATTTTGACGGACAGAAGGATTTGTTTGTTGGAACAAAGATGGAAAAATTGGAGACCAAGTGGGAGAAATATCCTGTCTTGCATTTTGATTTCAACAGCGAAAATTATGATTCTGTGGAAGCGGTAAAATCGCTTATCAGTTTTTTTCTTTCTGATATGGAGAAGGTTTACGGCTACGATACTAATGCAGAATCAAATTCCCAACGGTTTATGAATCTTATTAAAAATGCCTTTAATAAGACTGGCAAACAAGTCGTTATCCTCGTTGACGAGTACGATAAGCCGTTGCTAAACAACATTTCTAACAAACCGCTCCAAGAAAAAATCCGCGCTGAGATGAACGCGTTTTACGGCGTGTTGAAAACCTGCGACAAACAGATCAAGATGGCTTTCATCACGGGCGTAACCAAGTTTAGCAAAGTGAGCCTTTTCAGCGATGTCAACAACCTGAAAGACATTTCAAATACCCTTGAATATTCCTCACTCTGCGGAGCAACAGAAAAGGAAATCCACGACGAATTGGATTTGTATGTGCAGTCAATGGCAGATTTCAACAAGATTTCCAAAGAGGAATGTTATAAGAAACTAAAAATATGGTACGAAGGTTACCATTTCCACCCCGACGCCGTAGATACCTACAACCCCTTTGGATTGATGAAGGCGTTGGACGAAAAAGAGTTCAAAGAATATTGGTTTGAGAGCGGTACTCCGTCGTTTCTTGTTGAAATCATAAAAAAGCATAGAATGCAACTTACCGACCTCGACAATGTAAGGCGCACGTTGTCGCAGTTGTCAAAGATTGATAATTTCAACGATGACCCCGTGCCATTGCTGTTTCAGAGCGGCTATTTGACTATCAAGAGTTACGACCCGATTCTTAAACGATACTCTCTCTCCATGCCAAACAAGGAAATCAGCGAGGCATTGCCAACTTTCATTTTGAATTTCAATTTTCCCAAGACCGATGGCGGTGAGTTTGACATCACCAATTTCATTGAAGATGTTTTAAATGGCGACATCGACGGCTTTATGAAACGACTGTGCGCACTCCTTGCCGACAGTAGTTACGAAATTGTAGGCGAGGCTGAGAAATATTTTCAGAATGTATTTTATCTGATTTTCAAATTGTTGGGATTCTATGCCGAGGTGGAGCGCAACACTTCCGACGGTCGTATGGATGCCGTTGTAAAAA